>JAIPGG010000096.1 GCA_021736255.1 Spirochaetales bacterium
TTCACTGCTTACCTCGCCCCCTTCCAGGACCCGGGCATAGACTCCGCGCTCGGGCATGAAACAGTCTTCGACCACGTGATAGATCACGCTGTCCTCTTCACAGTCTTTTCCTATCTGGGTGATCTCGAGCAGGGCTTCGCCGAGGCGGAGCCTGGTACCGATCGGCAGGGAAACGAGTTCGACCCCGCGGGTTGTGATGTTATCGGCAAAATCCCCCGGACCGAGGGTATACCCCTTCGCCCGCCATATATCAACATCCTCGTCGGCCAGAAGCGAAACCTGCCTCGGTCCGCCCGCATGACCGTCTCCTTCCACCCCGTAGTCCCTGATGAGCTTGATCTTCTCCACCTGCTGCTTCTGCACGCCCCGCTCGGGCGAGAGACTGACCCCTATCACAGAGAACTCACCGGTCATCCCAGTTGCTCCTTGGTTTTTTCGATAAGGCGTATTTCACCAATGGTCATCTCCTTGTCCGCCGCCTTGCACATATCGTAGACGGTAAGGGCGGCGATGGAAACCGCCGTCAGCGCCTCCATTTCGATGCCCGTCTTGTCGGTACAAACGGCGGCTGCCTCGATATACACCGCATCATCCTCCAGTTCCAGATCGACGGTGATCTGGTCGATCCCGATAGGATGGCAGAGCGGAATCAGACGAGAAGCCTCTTTTCCTCCGCTAATCCCCGCAATTCGAGCGGCTGAAATTACATCACCCTTGGAAAGCTGGTTTTTGCGGATAAGTTCCACCGTTTCCGGATTCAGGCTAACCCGCCCCGAAGCCCGGGCAGTGCGCCGCACCTTCGGTTTTGCAGAGACATCGACCATCCGGGCCTCTCCCTTCTCTCCTACATGCGAGAGCGAGGCCTTCTGTGTTTGTGATTGTTTTTGTTTCGACTTCTGTTCTTCGCTCATACCTGTCCCCTGTCTTTCCGGTACGCCGGTGAAAAGGCAGGCCTTACCCGCCGATGCCGACCATATCGCGGTTGGTACAAATCGTTCCCTCTTTCGGTTTGGATAGAATGGTCCGTCTGATGCTTTCCCGGGGATCTTTCGGATCGAAGGGAATCTCCAGATCAGAATGGAGACAGGGTTTGAGAGTCCCGTCGGCCAGCAGGCGGATCCTGTTGCAGCCGGCGCAATCGGGCGGCCGGTCGAAGTGGTATCCCTGCAGTTTTTCACTGTCCAGGCTGTAATGATTGATCAGCTGGAGCACGAGGCCCTTTTCCCTGCAGAAGCGGCGTAGGTTCCGAATCTCCGTCTCCTCGGTATCGTCCATCACCACCGAATTGATCTTAATAGAGAATCCCGCCCGCCGGGCAGCCTCGATACCGGACAGGACCTTCTCGAGGCTACCGATCCTGGTGATGTAATGATACCGTTCCGGATCGAGGGTATCGAGCGAGATGTTTACACTGTCCAGACCGGCCTCCTTAAGAGCTCCGGCGAACCGGTCCAGAAGAATTCCATTCGTGGTCATAGCAAGGGTTTGAATCCCCGCAACCCGGTGAAGCATGGAAACCAGATCAACAATGCCGCGGCGGACAAGGGGTTCACCGCCTGTCAGCCGGACCTTCCGGATTCCCAATCCTATACCGGCCTCGACCACCGCCGTTATCTCTTCGAAGGAGATCAAATCATCATGCCGTTTGAGCGGAACACCCTCGGCGGGCATACAGTAACGGCAGCGGAGGTTGCATTTATCGGTTACCGAGATCCTGAGGTAATTGATTTCGCGGTCAAATAAGTCTCGCATCGATCACCATTCCTTCGGGAAATTCAGAGACTCCCTGATCCATCCGGTAGATGCAATTCGCCTCGCTCAGGGCGTTCAAATGAGAAGACCCGTAATAAGAAAGCGGTTCGATCACCCCCGCGTAAAAACGAGCGGGCCGGTACTCCACCCTCGAGGATGATTTCCGGAAAACCCCCGCCGAAAGTGTTCCCCGCACAACCGGCCGGTCAATTGAAACACCGTTCAGTATACCCAAAAATTGCCGGACCATCACCTCGAAAATAATAAACGTCGACACAGGATTGCCGGGCAAACCGAATACAAAGCTGTCGCCCTTCCGCCCGAAAAGGGTTGGCCGGCCGGGCTTGATCGCCAGCCGGTGAAAAAGCACCTCCACTCCGGCCTTGCGCAGCACCTGCGGAACAAAGTCGAATTCCCCCATGGAAACACCCCCGGAAAGGAGGAGAATGTCTGCTTCCTCGAGGGCATGATCTACCGCAGCCTCGAGGGCCGACGGCTCATCTTCGACAATCCCGTACGGCAGGGCAATCGCCCCTGCAGACTCGACCTGGGCGGCAAGCTGGCTTCCGTTGCTGTTGTAGATCCGGCCCGCACCGAGCTCCTGTCCCGGCTCGCAGATTTCTGAGCCCGTTGTGAGAATACCCACCCGGGCCTGCCTTCTCACAGGTATTCGGTCCACTCCCCCGGCGGCAAGAATTCCGATATGGTGCGCAGCAAGGCGCCGGGGCTGCAGCAGAACCTCGCCGGCGCGGATGTTTTCTCCCTTATCGATCATGTTGCCTGCAGGCTCGGGGGTATGCACGGTAATTGTACTTCCCGGCGCCGGGGCGCCGGCCGTGGGCGGGGTGCCCGGCTCGAGCTCTGTATGTTTCTGCGGCTGCTCGCCGCCTGCAGGCGCCGGCGACCCCGCAGAAGCCGCCGCACCGGCTTGCCCTGGGCCGGCTTGCCCTGGGCCGGGGCCCTGCTTTTTCCCTGCATCGGTATACTCCACCCGGATCACCTTGTCGGTACCCTCGGGCATCTTTGCCCCAGTCATGATCTGCACACACTCTCCGGGCCCGGGTGTGCGGCGGGGCACCTGGCCTGCAGCTACCGTTTCGATCAGACGCAGCGTTTCCCCCGGCTCGCCCCGGTAATCGGCAGAGTTGACGGCAAAGCCGTCCATGGCAGCCTTGTCGAAAGGCGGTGAATCCACTCGGTTCAAGACCGGCTGCGAGAGAACGCGGCCGCAGGCCGAATGAATGCCCGTCTCCTCTTCGGGAAGCCGGTATTCGATATTCGCGAGCAGGGCAAACGCCTGGTCAGGATGCATCAGTTCCATAGTATTCATAATCTACCCTCTTTTATGATGCCCGCCAAGTCGAACGGGCGGCTTGCGGCAACGTCCGGGGTGCCGGGGGGCAGGCCGCAAGGGGGCGGCAGGCCGCCGGCATTCCAAACCGGTTGCCGCCCTGATCAAAAGCGGTGTACCGCCGTAGCCTTGAAAGAACACCATATTTCTTTTCCTTCGTGCAGCTCGAGGTCGAGCACCGAGCCGCGGGTCACATGAGCTGTTAATTTCGTGGAGCCTGCACCGAGTAACACTTCACAGGCCATTCCCCGGTCGATCACCGCCTGCACACGCGCGGTAAAGCTGTTTCGCATACTCGAGCGGATCGGCTCGGTGCTGAGCACAATATCCTCCGGGCGGACGGCAAGGAAGCCGTGCTCCACTGTTTCGCCGGAAGCTCCGCTGCTCGGCGGGCCTGCCGGGCGGTCTTCGAGCGAGGCCAAACGAAGCTCGAGTCCGCCGGTCCGGGCCAGGGTGCCGGATTCGAAAAATTCAGCCTCCAGAACGTTTTTCATCCCCACGAATCCGGCGACAAAGGGGGATGTCGGCTTGCGAAAGATTTCGGCGATTTTGCCGGTCTGTTCGATTCTGCCGTTGTTGATCACCGCCCCCCGGCCGCCGAGGGAAAGTGCCTCGGAAAAATCGTGGGTCACCATGAGAAAGGTCTTACCGGTATCGGCGTGGAGGCGTTTGAGCATCCGGCGGATCTCCTCGCGAAAGGCCGGATCCAGAGCCGACAAGGGCTCATCCAGAAGGAGAACCTCCGGATCGGTAATCAGGGCCCGGGCCAGGGCGGTCCGCTGCATTTCCCCGCCGCTGAGAGTCTCGGGCATCCGGTGCAGAAGCGAATGAAGGGCGAGCTCGGCCGCCAGGAAGTCGAAGCGCTCCTCGATGTCCCTTTGCTCGTGCCGGCCGGCAGCTCCACCGGCCTGGCGCATGTACTTCAACCCGAAGCGGATGTTCTCCTCCACCGACAAATGCGGAAACAGGGCATAGTCCTGGTAGACGATCCCGGCATGCCGCTTTTCGGGGGGAAGAGCAGTTATTTCCTTCCCTGATATACGAATCGATCCGGCGGTTACCGGTGCAATACCGGTTACCGCCTCCAAGAGGACCGTTTTGCCGGCTCCGGTCGGTCCGAGGAGTACAAAGAAATCCCCGGCTTCCACTTCGAGATCGACCTCCCGGAGGTGAAAGTCATCAAAGTCCACCGACAAATTGCGGATACTGATCACGACAGACCGCTCCCTGCAAGCTCGCTGCCTGCCGGTCCGCCTCCCGGCCGCCTCTTCCCCTGTTTTTCTTCTCTGACCGTCAGCGTACGCAGCAGAAGAAAGAGGGAAAGACTCACGGCAATAAGCCAGAAGGCCACCGGCTGTGAATATTTCAGGCCGAAGGCCTCGTAGCGCTCGAATATCAGGACCGGGGCGATCATTGGGTGATAAGCAACGATTACCACTGCTCCGAACTCGCTCACCGCCCGGGCAATGCACATGACTATTCCCACCAGCATACTCCGCCGGGCCAGGGGAAAGGTAATCCGGAAGAAAGTGGCCGCCGGCGGCGCCCCGAGGGTCCGGGACACCCGTTCGAGACGCGGCCCGACCGCTTCGAACCCGGCCTTGGCCGCATTCACATAGAGGGGAAGCCCCACGAAGGTGAGGACGGTGATGATCCCCCCAACGCTTCCCATAATGTGGATCCCCGCCTCCTGCATGAGCGCACCGAGCCAGTGGTTCCGCCCGGCCACACTCAGGATGGCAATCCCGATAACCGGATGGGGAATGACGATGGGAAGGTCGATAATGCTCTCCACCACCCGCTTTCCGGGAAAGCTGGTGCGGGAGAGCAGGTACGCCAACGGCGTACCGAACAAAAATGACAGGCCGGCGGCCGCCCCCGCCGTAGAGATACTGAGCCAGATTGCCTTGACCACCTCACGATCTCGAAGGGTCTGGGCCAGCATCTCCGGCTCGGGGGCGGTCATCATCTCCATCAATGGCAAGAGGATAAAAAGGAGTACGACTGTACCGCCGGAAATGCCCGCCCAAAACAAGGGCGGGCGGTTTGTATAGCGTATCAGTTTTTCACCTCGACGAGCGGTTTGACCTGCTCAGGAAGCTTGTTGTACATCGTCTCAGTCGGTACGCGGGCCGGGATAAAGGGAGGCTGTCCCATATTCTCGAGGATTTCGAGCCCGCCCTCGGGATCGAGGACATAGGCCAAGAAGGCCTTCGCCGCCTCGGGATTGGGGGCATCCTTCACCAGGGTAATCCCGTAGGTTACCGATTTGCCGCGCAGCTCCATCATTTCGCCCGGCTCTTTGCCGGTCACCTCGACGACGGCATCATTGTAGTTGTCGTCGTACTGATAGTTGCCCAGGTTGATCTGGTCGGGCAGCTCGATGTAATTCAGGTCGTGCTGGACGGCTACCGAGAGGTATTCCCATGCGTAGTCCATGTTCCCCGACTGCATCAGAGAGATCAGGTCCACCGATTTGGAGCGGACGTTTTCATCGGGCCGGTTGGCAAGAAGCTTGTCGTAGAGATTATCCACACCGTAGTAATCCTCGGCAAGCTGCATCACCATCAGGGAACGGTAGCCGCAGGGATCCAGGTTGGGATCGGAGTGGCCCCAAACCACATCCTCGCGCTGGAGTATCTGGTACCAATTGTCCTCGTTCACCTCGTCGGCGTAGCGAGAGCTGTCGGTGTAGCAGAGGACCAGCTGGTTGGTGGCAAAGCGGATGTTGAGCTCTGCGAACTCGGGGATCAGGATCTTGTCGATGATGTTGTAGTCCGCAGAGGCCATGATGTCGGCGGGCTTGCCGACCTCGGAGATCTTCCGGGCGCTGGCGGTGCTTCCGGCCGCCTCGCGCTGAACATCCAGGTCCGGATGCATGGCCTCGAAATTCTCTTCCATCTTGTCGAAGGGAACCGACAGGCTGCCGGCATGGAAGATGGTCAAAACACCTTCGAGCACAGCTGAACTTTCGGTGGATTCAGTGGTTTCGGTGCTTACCGCTTCCTCTTCCTGAGCACCTGCTCCAAAGACCAGGGCGGAACTCAGGACAAATACAAGCGCCGTTCCGATCACCGTCAGTGTACGGACGCCTTTTCGATTTTGAAAATACATACTCGCTCCTTCTCGGTTTGTATATTCCCGGGAAAGAGAGATCGCCTGATTCGGCATGTGAGGTATACCAACAGGAGACTCTCCTTTCCAAACACGGGGGGCATGCTCGTTTCCAGGCATACCGTATCGACCGAAAACCCTAGTGCGGGACCCGCTGAACAGGCAGCTTTACTCCGGCTGCCGGTCCCGGGCCCCGAACCGTAGGTTTGCCGGTTCGGAGAATCCGTTTTTTAACGCACAATGCGATAAAATATATGGGTAGGATTATACCAGAGGTTTTTCTTTCGCGCAAAGAAATTCAGGGAGATTGCCGATATGCCGATAGGAATAATGAGATGAATCATCGCCTCCGAAAAGACACCATCCGGCATCCTCTTTTCCATATACTTGCCGCAGCCGCCGCCGGAATTCTTTTTCTGCTCATCACCTCCTGTTCGAGCATCCCCTTCCTCGAGGATGCAGCGGATTCGGCTGATTCCCGGCAGACAGAACCACAATCGGCATCCCGGGCCGAAAGCCCCCGGCCTACGGCAACTATCGGCCAGGTATTCAGAGAGAGCTCCGAGGCCAAAAAGCCATCCGATGCCCGCCTGGCCGGCGCTCAATCAGTCAGCGGACTCTCGCCGCGCCGACAGCGGCTCTACGATGGGGCCAGGCGGGTGCTCGGGCGAAACGAACTCACCATAAACGGGAAAGGCTTTCCCCTCGATTGTACCGGGGTGGTTATGGCCATCTACTGGTACGCAGGAATCGATATCACCAAGGATTTCAGCCGGTACCAGGGAAACGGAGTGAGAAGACTCTATATGAGCCTTCGCGAGAGGGGCCTGCTCTACGACCCTGCGGCCCCGCAAATCGGAGACATCATCTTCTGGGACAACACATACGACCGAAACCGCGACGGAAAATGGAACGATGAGCTGACTCACGTCGGCATGGTGGTTCGGGTCTACAACAACGGAACAGTCGACTACATCCACCACAACTATGTAAAGGGTGTGGTCCTCGAGCGGATGACCCTCAACTATCCCGACACCCACATCCTCGAACACAACGATAAGAATTACCTTCTCAATTCCCAGCTGCGAATGAAGCGCGACCGTCATATCAACCCCGCTTACTGGCTTTCCAGCCACCTCTACCGGGCTTTCGGCCGCGGCTACGAAATCGATTAACCGGCTGACCTTTTTCCCTTTCCTGTGATACCCTCGGGGAATGAAAGTTGCAGCGAGCCTCCTCCCGGCATTCCTGATATTAGCCGTCCTCCTGTTTTCCGGCTGCCAGGAAAATCCACCGGTAAGCAAGAGCGATTTCTATCTCGACACCGTGTGTACCGTAACCATTTATGAGACGAACACCAGCTTATCTGCAGAGGAGAAAAACCGGCTTATAGACCGGGCGTTTACCATCCTCGGAGAGACCGAAGAGGATATGTCCTCCCACCTCGAAGGCAGCGATGTTGCCCGTATCAACGAGGCATCAGGAAAAAAAACGGTTTCGATTTCTCCTCGAACAATGGAGGTAATCAGGAACGGGCTGCATTATTCAGAGCTCAGCGGCGGGGCTTTCGATATTACCATCGGCCCGCTGGTTTCAGCCTGGGACATAGGCGGGGAGAACCCTCGAATACCTTCACAAAAAGAGCTGCAGGAGCTCCTTCCGCTGATCGATTACCGGAAGGTGGTTATCAAGGGGGACCAGGACTCGGCCGGAGGCAGCGTCTTCCTCCCCCAAAAAGAAATGGCGATTGATCTCGGAGGGATTGCGAAGGGATATGCAGCGGACCGTACCGCCGAGATGCTCATAGAGTCCGGGGTAAGCCGGGCCATTATCGACTACGGAGGAAACATCCTCACTATCGGGAACAGACCGGGGGACAATCCCTGGAGAATCGGCATTCAGGACCCGGCCTCAGAGCGGGGTGAATACCTCGGGATCCTGCAGATTACCGAAGAGGCGGTTGTCACCTCCGGGATCTATGAACGTTACTTCGAGAAAGATGGAAAACGATATCATCATATCCTGAATCCAAAAACCGGCCGGCCGGCTCGTAACGGTCTGCAGAGTGTCACCGTAGTATCGAAAAAGGCAATCGAGGCCGACGCGTTATCGACCGCTCTTTTTGTGATGGGTCCGGAAAAGGGAGTAGAACATGCTGCGGGGCTTCAGGGAGTAGAGGCAGCCTTCGTGACCACCTCCGGCAAGGTGATCCTCACTCCCGGGCTAAAAGAGCGGTTCGAGATCAAATCCGAAGATTATAACTAGCAGTTCCCTGCCAACGACTGGTCAGTACGGCGATTTGTCTTCCATAGCATCCCATTCACGAAAGGGACCGACACAAAGCTCGCGTTCTATTTGCCGGACCTCGAGTTCTTCGTCGGGCCGTTCACCGCGAAGAATCCGGTAGAGATGCTCATCATCGAAGCCTCCGGAAGCGGCATCCTGCCGGTCTGCTCCGTAAAACATCTTCGGGATACGGGCCCAGTGGACGGCGGCAAAACACATGGGGCAGGGCTCGCAACTGGTGTAGAGCTCGCAGTCGGACAGATCGTAGCGGCCGAGCCGGGCCGAGGCCTTCCGGATTACATTGATCTCGGCATGAGCGGTTGGGTCATTGGAAGAAAGCACCCGGTTATGGTCGGCGGCAATTATTTCGCCGCCTCTGACGATCACCGCACCGAAGGGCCCTCCTTCGCCTGAGCGCAGACCCGCATAGGCCTCCTGAACTGCGCGGCTCATACAATCGTGGCTGTTCACTTGCAATCTCCTCTCCTAAATGATCTCGCTCCACCAGTATTCTACTCATTTCTGCAGAAAAAAAGCACCCGCCGTAGCGGGTGCCGAATTCTGTATATGAATCAGGAGTTTTTACTCCTTATTCCCATGCAGTCTTTTCTTTTCGAACCTCGTCAACATTCTCCGGACTGACAACTTCCATGCCGGTATCGATCATCTCGCTCTCCGGTTCGTTGCCCTTGATCGCCTCGACCAGGGTCTCGACACCGAGAACACCCATCTTGTAGAAGTCCTGTCCGACCAGGTAATCAGCCATTCCGCTTTCGAGGCCGTCGAGCATCGGCCAGAAGCTGTCGACCGAGATCAGATAGCCGCCGTTTTCGCGGAATTCTTTGATTTCCACCAGGGTCTCGGGGGGAGCAAAGAAGGGCCAGCCGCCGTCGAACCACCAGGCATCCAGATCGGGATTTGCCC
>JAIPGG010000097.1 GCA_021736255.1 Spirochaetales bacterium
GCTCATGCACTCGCCGAAACCTACGCAGTCCTCACTGCTCTGCCGCTGCCGAAAAGAATACGAACCGCAGAGGCGCGAAGGCTTATAGAAGAAAACATTCTTGCGCATATGAATATTGTGGATCTGGAGCGGGAGGCATATATTCGTGCACTGGATTCGGCGGCAAATAAGGGACTATCAAGCGGCAGCATCTATGATGCCCTCCATGTAGAGGCAGCAATAAAGGCCACCTGTCTTCGCATATACACCTACAATATCGAGCATTTTCGCGCGCTTTCTCCGGATCAGATCCAGGTAACCAGCCCGTAAGCTTTGTCTATCCGGGGGAGGGCCCCCGCGCTCCAGCCCGGCCTGCCGGCGGGGAGTAACAGCTGCCCTCCGGCCGCGAACCCGCCAGGAGCCTGCCGCCGCAGCCCATCACCACCCGCAGACCCCCCGCCGGCAGTCCCCGGCCCGCTTCTCCGGCTCCGCTCCTCCGCTCCGCCGGGCGGGCCGGTCCGGTCTTCCGCTCCCCCCGTATCCGCCGATTTCAATTGATCTCCAAAGCAAATAGCACTAAATTACTCATATTATGCCCAATAAAAGCAGAGCCCGAGGGCAGGGAGCCCGCCAGACAGCGAGGCAGCTCGACATTACCGGCGGGCATATACCACGGCTCCTGATCCGGATGGCCGCCCCCGCCAGTGTCGGTTTTCTCTTCAACACCCTCTACAACGTGATCGACACCTATTGGGGCGGACAGTTTTCTACCGATGTGCTTGCCTCGCTCTCCCTCTCGTTCCCGGTCTTTTTGATCCTCCTCTCGGCGGGCATGGGGATCGCCTCGGGTACCTCGGCCCTGATTGCCAACGCCCTCGGCGGCGGCAGCAGGGAACGGGCCTACCTCTATCAGGGCCAGGCCATCGGGCTCTCGGTCGCCGTGGCCGCCGTGCTCATCGTCCCGATGATTCTCTCCCTCCGCTCGATCTTCACCTTTATGGGGGCGGAGCCGGCGCTGCTCGATACCGCCTTTCGCTACAGCAGTATCCTCGTGGGTGGGAGCGTCTTCTTTATCATCAACGCCGTCTTTAATGCCTCTCTCACCGCCCGGGGGGATACCAAGACCTACCGGAACTTTTTGATCCTCGGCTTCCTTTTGAACATAGGCCTCGACCCTCTGCTCATGTTCGGGCTGGATATCGGCGGGTTTACCCTCATCCCGCCGATGCGGGAAGCGGGAATCGCCCTGGCAACCATCCTGATCCAGGCGGTGGGCTCAGTCTATCTGGGCAGGAAGATGATCCAGGCAGGCGGACTGGGACCCGGACCGGACACGGCATCATCGCCGGCCGCCGATACTGCCGCTCCAGCACCAAGCCGCCTCGGTCTGCTCCGCCCGCGCCTCGAGTACTGGCGCGAGATCGGCGGGCAGGGGGCGCCTGCGGCCCTCAACATGGCCGCAATGGCCCTCGGTACCTTTGTGATAACCTCCTTTGTAGCCCGTTTCGGCACCTCCGCGGTTGCCGCCTATGGAGCAGCCCTTCGGATCGAGCAGATCGCCCTGATCCCGACTATCGGCCTCAACATTGCCCTGGCCACCATGGTCGGCCAGAACAACGGTGCCGGCAGACTCGACCGGGTGCGCCAAAGCTACCGCACCTCGCTCCTGTTCGGCCTGATTCTGATGGCCTTCATCCTCACCCCGGTACTCCTCTTCGGCAGGAGCCTGATCGGACTGTTCACATCGGACAGCCGGATAATCAGCATCGGGCTCCGTTACCTCTACATCCAGGGGATCACCTTTTACAGCTATGTCCTCATGAACCAGTCCAACTCGATCATGCAGGGGCTCAAGCGGCCGGGCATGATCATGTGGATCGGTCTCTACCGGCAGATCGCCGCCCCCTTTCTGGTCTTCTCGCTGCTGACGACGGCGGCGGGCCTCGGGGTGGACGGGGTCTGGTGGGGCCTGGTAATCGTCAACTGGACGGCCGCCCTGTTTACCCTCTGGTGGTCGAGGCGGCTGCTTCGCATCGCCGAAGAGCGGTCCCCCTTGTTCAGCGCCCGGCCGCCCGATCACGCCCGGCCTCCGCTTTCTTCTCGAGCGGCAGCGCCCGGCGGGCTGCCTGCCGGCTTTCCCTGCATCGCCGCAGAAGGCTGTCGGGAAGAGGAAGAGGTCTGAACGGAAGAGAACATGCTGTCGGTGTAAAAAAATGGGGACCGGTTTTGCAGCCGGCCCCCCGTATTCAGGTTATAAGAAGCAGTTTATTAGATCCGTACCTGCACCTATTTCACGTTCGGATAGGCATCGAGATAGCTTTTTACCTCTCCTACCGTTTGTGCATTCAGGATGCCGTGTACGATTGCCCGGCTCAGCGTATCAGCGGCCGCAGAACCGATCTTGTTGATGTTTGCCGGCATGTACCCCCACGCGGCCTCTTGTTTGAGAACCTCCGGTGAAAGCTCCCCCGTGCCGAGAACGAAAACCGTGTCGCCGTCGAACATTGTGTGCGCCGGCCGGATTGCCCGGGCCATCCCGTCGTGGGCCATCTCCGCAATCTTTCTTGCCTGGGTTTTCGTCAGCTTTACATTGGTGGCAACTACCGCGATCGTCGTGTTTTTGACCGGCTCGGAGCCGGCAAGGGCGATCTGTTCGCCTGTGCCCTTAGCGGCCACGGTCTCCTTCAGATCCCCGAACTCATCGCCGATTTCGAGAAAGGATGCATACGGAAGGCCCGTATTCGGGTCGATCGTGCTTCCTCCCGAATTGATCGCTGCGATTGCTCCAACGATCACTCCGTTTCCGAGGTCGATACTGGCCGTACCAATACCGCCTTTCATTCCCCCGGAAATTGCCCCTGCACCGGCACCGACATTTCCCTGATCCACCGGTCCCTCAGCAAGGTTTTCCGCCGCTTTTCGTCCGAACTCTGCGGTCGGACGATCGCTAAATTCCCTGCCGAATCGGCCCGGATCGAAGAGGATCGCCGATGGAACGATCGGAACAAGATTACCGCCTCCCACAGGCCAGCCGATGCCCTGTTCTTCGAGCCAGAGCATCACCCCGTCGGCAGCGGCCAGTCCATAGGCGCTTCCGCCGGAAAGGACGATCGCATTCACCTGGTCAACTAAGTTAATAGGATCAAGGAGATCAGTCTCCCGGGTTCCGGGAGCAGACCCGCGAACCTCGACCGCTCCGACTGCTCCGCCGCGTGCGAGAATCACCGTTGTTCCCGTGTAATTCTTGTCGTAGTGGCCGACCTCGATCCCCGACACATCGGTGATCGCATTGTTCGGCCCGGTAGAGAACTCCGGTCCGGAGGCCTGTTTGGACTCCGTTTCCTGCTGTTCGCTGCTTTCCTCAGGAGCCGCCATACCGAAGGCCAGAGAAGAAGAACCGATTAGAACCACAATCAGAATAAAAAATAGTTTTTTGTGCATATATACCTCTTGAAACCAAGTATTTGTATCCGGTTCCCTCCTGTCAAGCTTTTTCCTCCTCCGTTCGATACAACCTGCATCGCCGCAGAAGGCTGCCGGGAAGAGGTCTGAACCGGTTTGGATTTATATACCATAGACGTACGTATTTACAATCAGATATGTACGTGGTACACTCAACTATGGAGGTCCTTTATGCGGTATTCGGCGACAAAACTAAGACAAAATCTGTACAATATTCTCGACAGGGTCATAGAAACCGGCGAGGTAGTAGAAATAGAGCGTAAGGGGCATGTGCTCAGCATCTCACCGGAGAAACCGGTATCAAAATGGGATAGGATCGAAGCTCACCAGACAATCAACGGCGATCCTGAGGATATCG
Source organism: Spirochaetales bacterium (assembly GCA_021736255.1). GTDB lineage: Bacteria > Spirochaetota > Spirochaetia > JAIPGG01 > JAIPGG01 > JAIPGG01. The sequence goes on from JAIPGG010000097.1 coordinate 3,800, forward strand.
TTTCCATAGATTGGTCGGATCAGTGGGGTGCAGGGGAGGGGCTGTGATCTATCTCGATACTCATGTGGTAGTCTGGATATATCAAAAAGAACGGGACCGGTTCAGCCGGAAAGGGCAAGAACTCATAGAAACTGAAGACCTTATTGTTTCTCCCTTTGTAGAGCTCGAAATCGAATATCTGTTTGAAATTGAAAAGATACGAGATCGAAGCACTGTTATTCTTGATTACCTGCGGAAACAGATCGCATTAAAAATCTCGGAGGTTTCCTTTTCTGAAGTTATCAAAAAAGCCGGCACCTTGAAGTGGACCCGTGATCCCTTTGACCGTATTATCATCGCCAATGCAGCAGTGCAGGATATCCCCCTCCTTACAAAGGATCGGAAGATCCTTACCCATTATCCGAAAGCCCTCTGGTAAAGGCCTGTTGCCTCGAGCTTGACCGGGGCGGAGGATGGGGCTAACCTCTAGATACATGACAGGTACGGCGAATGAGAAAATCACGGAACAACTCTCCGCATATTTTGCAAGGCGAAGCGACATCGCCTTCGCCGTATTGTTCGGATCCTTCGCCCGTGGAGAAGAACGAAACTGGGCCGACGTCGAAAAAATCTGTGAAGTCGAAACCGACCTCCTGGTTATGAACCACGCCCCGGCATGGGTCGTCTCTACGGCTCTCTGTGATGGGAAGACCCTGCATATTGCCGATCGACCGGTTAAAAATCGTCCCGGATTTTTGTCCTGAAACTATTAATGCACCGGCAAAGAATACAAAACTGCGAAATGTTCTTGCCCATGAGTACATCGATATCCGTTTTTCCCATATCAAACGGTTTGTGCAAACTGCGGAGGCTGATTACCGATCCTTTCTCGAGGGGCTACGCAAAAACATATAGAAGCTGATACTATATACAGCTATGACCAGTCCTGAACAAAAACACCAGCTCCCCTTCGCCGCAATAGGTTCGGCCTTTCCCCACCTCCTCTTTCCGGTGGCCATGATCTTCTTCTCCATGTACGCCCGTATTCTCCCTTCGCCGCTGTTGGTCTTCATTCAGCGGGACCTGGGAATCGGACCGGCTGCGGCCACCCGGTTCTTTCTGCCCTTGGCGATCAGCTACTCGGTGGCCATGCTCCTCTCGGGCTTCGTGGCGGAGCGCCTCCAGCACAGCAGGACCATCGCCCTCTCGGGGACCTTCATCGGCATCGGCCTGATCACCCTCGGCCTGGCCCAGGGGATCCTGGGAATGAACATCGCCTTTGCCGTCATCGGTATCGGCGCCGGCTTCTATCCCCCCTCGGGGGTTGCCGCGGTAACCTCTCTGGTAAGCGACGAGATCCGGGGCAAGGCCCTCTCCATCCACGAGATCGGACCGAACTCCGCCTACATCCTGGCCCCGCTGCTGGTTTCGGCAGGAATCTTCTTCGGCAGCTGGCGGATGGTCCCCATCCTCTCGGGGGTTGCCGCCATCATCGTGGGAATCAGCTTCGACCGCTTTGCCGTTGCCGGGCGCTTTCCCGGTGAGCGGCCCCACCTGAACAACCTCAAGGCCGTCCTGCGTCAGCCCCAGTTCTGGGCGGTGACCGTCTTCTTCTCCCTGGCTGCCGGTGCCGCCATGGGGGTCTACTCGATCCTGCCGACCTACCTGATTACCGTCCGCGGCTTCGAGGTGGGACCGGTGAACACCCTGATCAGCCTCTCGCGGATCAGCGGGCTGGCCATGATCTTCGTGGCCGGCTTTTTGATCGACCGCTTCGGCATCAAGCGGCACATCGCCGTGGTCCTCTCGACCACCGCGCTCTTGACCATTGCCATCGGCCTGCTTTCGGGGAAAGCCCTGTTGGCGGTGGTCTTCTTCCAGCCGGTGATCATCAGCACCTTCTTTCCCGCCGCTACCTATGCGGCCAGCCAGCTCGGCCCGCCCCGGGTGCGCAATGTGGGCGTTTCGCTGATGATCCCGGCGGTAAACGTGGTGGCAAGCGGCATCTTTCCCCCGGTTATGGGCCACCTCTCGGAGACCGGCAATGTGGACTACGGCTTTATCGGCCTGGGCCTGCTCATGCTGGCGAGCCTTGTCCTGCTGCCCATGCTCGGCAGGTTCGGGGGCGTCTCCGAAAGCGGGCACTAGGCCGGCGCTGAGAAGAGGCAGAGCCCGGCTGGAGTCGAGACAGCGACCGGCTGGAGGCGATGTCGCCGGCTCTGCTGAAATTGCCTTGTCAGAAAACCCTGGTCAGAGAATCCGTTCCATAGTTCCGGTCACAGAGCGCCAGAAACCGGGAGAGGGGTCTGAGATGAGGCGGGTAAACTCCTGGGGGGTGTAGACCAGCAGGTCGAGGGCCGGGAACCGGTCGATCAGGTCTTCGAAGAGGGAGGGACGGAGAACGAAGGGGACCTCCGTTTCTGTTACCAGGATGAGGTCGATGTCGCTGGTTCTGCTGAAATCGCCTGCTGCCAGGCTGCCGAAGATCCAGGCCGATTCCACCCGGCCCCGGAGAAGGCTGCGAATTTCTTGAATGAACCCGTTCTTGCTGAGCCCCCTGAGCGGATTGCGGTCGTACCGGACCAGGATATCATTCTGCCGTGTCATCGGGATGCTTCCTGACAATCGAAACGAGGCGGCCTGCAAAATCCACGGCCTCCCTCGCCTGGTCCTCAGTGAAGTACTCGAACGGGGCCCCGGAGGGAAAGGCATCCGGATACCGGGCGCTGATATAGTAGAGGTCGAGACGCTTGGCGATGGCTTCCACCTCTCCGTTGATCTCGAGTGCTGCCGCGATTTCCCGGATCGAGTGACTCCGTATCTCGTCGTTGCCTCGCCGGAGTGCCAGTGCCTTGATTGCCTTCTCGCCTACCTGTTGTGCGGCAAAGCAGGCTTGCGAGAAACGGCCGTTATTCAGCGTCTCGCGGGCCCAGAGGAGGTCTTCTTCGGCCTGCATCAGCCAGTCGCGCCATCGATTCTGCATTGTCCGGTAAGTATAGCGTATTATTCTTGCAACAGCAATTCTCGATGCCTCATGGTATAGTTCCTCGGAACAATCGCTATGCGCGGTAGTACCGTTTTTGATCTCTCTCGGCAACAAAATCAATCTCCCGATTCGGCAGCGTACCGATGACTCCCCGGTAACCGTGCCAGCAGAGCTCGAGATAGGCCAGGTTCTCGAAGACTCCGTTGATATCCCGCCCCCCAGGTGAGATATTCAGCGAGATATACCGGCCGGCGAAAAGGCTTGCGAGGTCACCGGAGAGAAGGGAGGCACTGGACCCGGAAATGATCAGATGCGTATCGGCTTCGCTGTTCAACGAGGCGGCGGCCCGCTGCCACCGGTTGATTTGCTGGACTTCGTCTATGAGGATGTACCTATGGCCGGTTTTTCCCGTTTGATTGTGTACATTTATACTCGAAGAAATACGAGAAAATCAAATCAATTCGAGTATGATAGAAACTTTTTTCTAGTTATCCGTGCGATCTTTCGATTTGGTGGATATTCGGGCATACTGGAGATGTGAGAAGGAAAGAGGATTTTCTGCTCTTGATCGAAACTCTGAAAGCCGATTGGTCTTCCTGTGAAGAGATGATTTCCGACAACCGGCGGGCCTGGGAGCGTGTCCGGCAGGGTGCAGACGATCCCCTCGACTGGGCGGCCCTGGGATATACGATCCACGGTTTCTACAATGCCCTCGAGGGATACTTCAGCAGGATCAGTAAGTTTTTCGAGAACAACCTATCCCGGGATTCATGGCACAAGGACCTTCTGGATCGAATGACCCTCGAAATTCCCGGGGTTCGGCCGGCTTTGTTGAAAACCCCGGAGCTCGTGGATGCGATTGGGGAGGTCCGCGGTTTTCGGCATGTATTTCGCCGTCACTATGGAAGAAGGCTCAAACCGGAAAAGGTTTCAACGGTTCAGGGGTATCTAGATAAGGTAGTGCAACACTTCCCCGAAGAACATCGGCGGTTCATTGAAGAGCTCCGGGCCATTGCCGAAGGACTGGAGGAGCAATAATCATGTCCGGTTTCGACCCGACACCATTCATTGCCTACCACCGTGAACAGAACAAGCGGGAACAAGAACTCATCGAACAGCTGGTGGAAGAGGCCAAAAGAGAGGCCCGACGGCTTGCCGGACGGCTTGTTCGAGAGGCGGGGGTGTCCGGGGTCATTCTCTTCGGCTCTCTGGCGGAGGGAACGGTGTACAGGCGGGAGTTCGATATCGATCTGGCAATCGAAGGGGGAGATGAGTATCGGGCGGTGGCCATTGCAGAAGGCTGCGCGTTCCCGGTTGATGTCTGCGACTATGATGATCTTCCCGAAACCCTCCGCAAGCGAATCGACATCTACGGCATCCGGCTCGTCTAAGAGTTGGGGACATCTTGTAGCTTCCGAATCACACGGTACTGTTTTGCATGAACGATTCGAACGATCTGTACCCCCGCCTACTTAAAAACCATGTTACCGAAGCGATGAGTGATACTCCTGTCGTTCTAATTACTGGTCCCCGCCAGGCAGGCAAGACCACATTGGTTCGTCAGTTTAGCGGGAATGGAATGCGCTACATTACTCTTGACGACGAAGTTGTGTATCTATCTGCCGAGGAGGATCCTGTAGGCTTAATTCGGGGGCTCGACCGTGCAATAATTGATGAAGTCCAACGATCTCCTCGCTTGTTAACGGCTATAAAAAAACTGTAGATGAAGACCGGCGGCCTGGCCGGTTTTTGTTAACCGATTCAGCTAACCTGATGGCCCTTCCGGTGGTTGCCGATTCACTTGCCGGTCGAATGGAAACGCTGCGGCTGCTTCCCTTATCACAAAGCGAACTACGCGGTACCAGCAGTAACTGGGTCGATGCTGCCTTTGCCGGACACGTATTGCATCCTGATCCGGCAATAATAGGTGATGAGTTTACTGAAACGGTGCTTCGAGGCGGGTATCCCGAGGCTGTTTCCCGAACTACTCAGAAACGACGAAAAGCATGGTACCGTCAGTATGTAGATGCGATTCTCCAGCGCGATGTCCGGGATGTGGCACATATTGAAAAAACTTTCTCAAATGCCGAAGCTTCTTCAAACCCTGGCCCATTATTCCGGGCAGGTCTGTAATTACAGCCGAATCGGTGGGCATATTGATCTCGATCAAAAGTCTATCGCCCGCTATATCGATGTACTTGAACATATGTTCCTGGTAAAAAGAATACCTGTATTCGCAAATAATCGGTTAAAACGTCTGGTCAAAACGCCGAAGATACATTTTATCGATTCCGGATTATTAGCTGCACTACGAGATATGTCCATCTCAAAGGCCAAAGAAGTCCGCAACAGTTTCGGCAGCATTCTCGAAACATTTGTCTACGGCGAATTGTTGAAGCATACCACAAATGCCGAAGGGGACTACCGCCTATTTTACTATCGAGATCACGATCAAAA
>JAIPGG010000098.1 GCA_021736255.1 Spirochaetales bacterium
GACTCTTCCTCTGCAGCAGCAGCAGCTTCCTGCTGTCCTCCTGCAAAAGCAAAGCCGGCAGCGAGCATCAAAACGAGAGAAAATACAATAAATTTCACTCCGTTCGATTTCATAGTTCCTCCTTGTTTTCCGATATGATCTTAATTCTACTATAGGCTGGTGAGCTGTCAAGAAATTTAATTAAAATATTAAACATTATTCACTTATTAATTAGTGAAAATTCATTTAATTTTTACCAATGCCGGTGAATTCCCGCTGCGTTGCCGGGTTTCGGGATTGACAGCCCTTCTTCGTACTGCTAAATTTTCAATAAATTTTTTATACGGGGCGCAATGAAAATCACACTGCAAGATGTAGCCCGGCAGGCCGGCGTATCGGTCACCACCGCTTCTCTCGTTCTCTCCGGCAAGGGGAAAATATCAACAGAAGTCAGCAAACGGGTCCTGCAAGCGGCAAAAAGCACCGGCTATCAGCGGAAAAACTACTACAAGATCAGCTCAACCAACCGCTCTCACTTTATTTCGGTGCTCTACCATCTCTCATGGAACTATGAATGGCTGTTCATGCACCCATTTTTCAAGCATTTGGAAGAGGTCTTTCTTCAGCAAAACTACTACATGGTGCAGATGGAAGCGATCACTCCCAAAAACAGCGAGGAACGGTTCCGTTCGATCATTGCTTCGAGAGCTGCCGCCGTATGCTCTCTCCACTTTATCGACACCGACCTCTTCGAGATGCTGGAACAGGTGGGGATTCCGGTCGTCATCATCAACAACAGCAATGTACAGGATCGTTACCATTCAGTATGTGTGGATGATTTCCAGGGGGCCTACGAGGGAGCCCGGCACCTGATAGAGCTCGGTCACCGAAATATTGCCTATCTCGAATACCAGCGGAGTGATGTTCCAACCGTCGTCACCGACCGGTATATCGGGTTCAAAAAGGCCATTGAGGAGTACCAGCTGCCCTTCCCCGCTATGTGGCGGGCCACGGTCTCCGACGTCAACGACATCGAAGAGCTGAGAGAGAAACTCTCCCGGTTATTCAAAAAAGAGAACGAGATCACCGCCGTGTTCGCTCATGACGATTACATCGCGGCAAAAATGATAAGCGTACTCAACGAGATAGGGATCCGTGTTCCACAGGACCTTTCGGTGATAGCTCCCGGGGATACGATCGCCTACGAAGAACCCTTCTCGCCTCAGATAACCACCATGAGTATCAACACAGCTCTGATGGGCAACCTCGCTGCAGACCTCGCCCTCCACCTACTGAATGAACAGGTAGAGGATATCCGGGTTTTAAAAGTAAAACAGCAGATGATCGACCGGGGTTCGTGCATCCCCTGCGGAGATTGAGGATTGCTCCTCGACGGGTTCGAGGACGTGAAAGTCTTTGTTCAACCCTGCTTTCGGTCAACGGGAATTTGCGGCTCCGAATAATCCGAAAAGACACGGCGTTCGAAAAGATACCCGCTCTTTTTTCGGGAGTAATTAATCTCTTTGATCTTGCTTTTTAGAAGGGCAATACTTTCCCCCAGCTTTCCAGGATGGGGAGGGCGAGGGAAATTTTTATGGGTAACAACTGCAACACTCAAAGTAACCAACGGGACAAACTCCTGTTTCCCCCTGCGGCTGTGGGAGTAATAGCCGTTTCTCTCTATGTCATCTGCATCGAACAGAATTTCCTTCTTTTCATCAAAACGCCGGCAGAGCTCAGAAAAAAAATCTTCTGTTAATTCCCCCTCCGACAGAAGCACGAAATCATCACCACCAATATGCCCCAATCGACATGCCTTTTCCGTGTTCTGAATTTGCTCGGACAACACTTCCGCTGTAAGCTTGATCATATCGTCACCGGAAGAAAAACCATAATAGTCATTGTATGCTTTGAACCGGTCCAAATCTATATAGGCAACAGAATACGCTTCACGGTAAAGCAGATCTTCAAGCCATACATTAATAACCACATTTCCGGGGAGTGATGTAAGCGGGTTTGCGCTCGTAGCAAATTGCACCTCAGTGTCAAAAGCACGGGCGATCACCTTTTTCATTGTAATCGTGCCTACCAGAGCGCCTTTGCGGTCAACTACTACCACAGGATCATACATCTCCTTATCGTCCCGTCCCATAGCAAGCTTCCCGAGTAATCGCATATCAATATCTTCTTTTACCAGCAGCATTTTTTGTGTAGCCAGCGCATCTACTTCTTTCCGCTGAAAAATCGCATACCCATAGCGTCCGGAAAGATGGGCATAAAAATTTTCACGGGTAATCAAGCCCTTGGGCTTATCATCGCTATCGACTACCATTACATGATTGACAGTGTTTCTGGATCGAAAAAAGTCATCCAGCTGTGCGCCGGTTACCGAATTTGATCGAAAAGCGTTCGGTCTTGTGATCATCTTGTAAATGGATATATCCACGGTGTAATTTTTCCGGATATATTCTTCCATTAATGTTTTAAGCTCTTCTTTTAGCTTCGGCGCTACATCCAGCGGCTGCGGCGCCGGACGGCCTAAATAATATCCTTGAGCATAGCGGGCGCCGAGCCGGTAGGCAACACGAAGCTCATCCACTGTTTCAATTCCCTCTAAAAGGATGAAGCTCCCCACCGTCTCAGCAAAATCGGAAATATATTTGACCAGGTTCTGCTTGTAGCTGCTCCGGTGAATTCCCCGGACGAGTTCTTTGTCGATCTTCAAAATGTGAGGAGTGGTAGCAGCTAAGGTTATTAACCCACTATGCCCGGAACCAAAGTCATCCAGCGCTATTCGAAATCCTTGTTGTACATAATTCCGGATGGTTTCCTCGAAATGCGTGTAATTTTCCACACTGGCGGTTTCGGTAATCTCCAGAACAAGACGCTCACCCTTTATTCCATACTCTTGCAGACGCTCCATCGAGAAGGTGGATTGAAACTCAGGCCTGGAAAAGGTTGAAGGGCTTATGTTGATAAAGAAGTGTTCTCGCGTTAACTGTTCTGATGAAGCTGCAATCTGCTTGAGGGCCGCAATACGACAGGCATATTCCACCTCCCATTCCAATCCCCACTGAGAGGCTTTCTGAAACAACTGTGCCGGCGAAAAAAAGGGTTTTACTCCACGCGCCAACAGCTCATAACCAAAAACATTTCCCGTATGCAGATCAACAATAGGCTGGGAATAGCTGTGAATCCATCCGAAATTCAGCATCTCGACGAATCTTAGGTATTCATCGTCCTGCAGCTCTCCACCGAAATCGTGTGGGCTCAAATTCAGGCTGAACTGGCTTGTATCTTGCAAAACCATAAAAGACCGGCTCCTTCAATTGAAAAATAAAAGAGCGGTATGAGCATTTGGTTAGTGCCGTTTAAGCATTCCGCTAAATCAAAACAATTTCTTATTCATCACCTTCGAGACCAGCCGTCGGCGATGAATGCTTCAGCTTGCGCCTTACTCCCACGGGAAAGACATAGAGAAGAACGAGAAGGAGAATCGGCGGGATGTAGAGGGCAAACGAGATGGAGGTAAGCTCAGCTGCAAAACCGATAACCCACTGAAAGAGCACTGCCCCGAGGGCGGCTCCGACGGTCATGAAGGCGGTAACGGTGCCGATTCTACGGGGAAAGCGGTGGTTGATTTCGGCCATGATATTGGGAAAAATGCCAGAAAGACTCAGGCCGATGATGAAGATGCAGAGGTATACCGCGTACAGGGCTTCGAACTGCAGCATGAGTACGGCGGCGGCGGATGCGGTTGTCGCGGTGATGGCGACCAGGCGGAAACTTGCCAGGTGCCTCGAGAGGAAGGTGTTGCCGAAGCGGCCGACCATGATCCCGCCCCACAAGAGCGTCAGCCCGGCGGCTGCCTGGACGGGGGCAAACCCTGCACTCGAGCGGAGGTAATACACGATCCAGGCCGAGAGGCCTACCTCCGAGCCTACATAGAGGCAGAGCGACAAGGCACCGAGTACGACGGCCGGCTCCTTGAGAAAGGTGAGCATGTTCGCATTCTCGGATGCGGGCTGCCGCTGGTGTTCGGGCACATCCCGTTCACCCCGGTCGAAGCGGTGAAGCAAAGCAAAAACGAGCATGAGGGCAGGGGGCACGGCAAGAAAGCCCAAGAGGGGCCGCCAGTTGCCGGTGGTTTCAATGTAAGCCCCCAGGAGAATAGGGGTGATAAAGGCGCTGAGGCTGAAGGCAAAATGAACAAGGTTCATAAAACTGTTGATCCGATTCAAGCCCATCTGGTTCGGCAGAACATTACCGGCTATCTCTACAAAACCCGCCCCGATGTGGACCACAAAACTCGCTACTACAAGAAGCCAGAAAACCCCGGAAACCCCGAAAAGCAGGAGAAAGAAGATCTCTGCAAGATACCCGATCAATAAAACCCGCTTGATTCCTACCCGGTCGACGGAGGGGCCGCCTACCAGAGGGCCGAAGATGGCCCCGAGGGTGCCTACGCCGAGGAGCACCCCGGTTGCCGCTTCGGTAACACCGAAGGTGTCCATGATCTCGGGCACAAGAATGCCCCACATCATGAGGATACTGCCGTGCTGGAACATGAGAATGAGGTTGAGGAGCTTGCGGTTTTTTATGCGGCGCAGGTGGGCATCATGTTCGCTGCTCATTGCTGATTCTTCCCTTTTTGCCGGTATTCGGCGGGCCTGCCGTAGATTCGCGCTTCCCAGGGCCGCAAATCCTCCCTGACCGAATATTCTGAGAACTCTGCGTAGTTTCCGAGTATGCAGCTCCAGCCGGCAAGCCCTTTTTCAAGCTCTTCTGTCCGGAACACGGCTGATTGATCGGAAAAATTCAGAATCACAAGATAGTCACCATCGACTCGCCCGTCGTTATTCACCACGACGCTCAGATCTTCACCCCGCCTCAGGTAGGCAAAAACCTGAGGGTTCTCCCGGTCAAGCAGGCGAAACCCGCCGTAGATGAGCGTGAGGCTGGATTTTCGCAGGCGTATCAGCTGTCGGTAGAAGCGGATAACCGAGTCCTTCCGTTCAAGATCCGCTCGGACGTTGATGTCCTTGTAGTTAGGATTTACCTCGATCCAGGGAGTCCCGGAGGTAAAGCCGGCGTTCTCCGTCCGGTCCCACTGCATGGGGGTTCGGGCATTGTCACGGCTGAATCGGCGATACCCTTCGAAAAGTTCGACGTCCGATAGTCCCCGCTCTTTTGCACAGTGATAATGATTTAGGGTGTCCACATCCCGGTACTGATCGATTGAATCGAAGGAGACATTGGTCATCCCGATCTCCTCTCCCTGGTAGATGTATGGGGTTCCTTCCAGAGTCAGGGTGAAAACCGCCAGGAGCTTGGCCGCCTCTACCCGGTACTGCCTGTCGTTGCCGAAACGGGACACGGCGCGGGGTTGATCGTGGTTGGTAAGATAGTTGCTGTTCCAGCCGCGTCCGTGAAGAGTAATCTGCCAGTTTTCGATAATCTTCTTGAGTTCGGGAAGGCCCCAACGGCGAAAGGTCATTCTGTCGCCTGCAGGATCACGGTCGATCAGCATATGATCGAACTGAAAGAGCATGCTCATCTCCGGCTTGTCGCCGCCGGTGTATTGCAGGGCCAACTCGGGGTCGACCATGGAGGTCTCGCCCACCGTCATTGCATCGTAGCCGGCAATGGCCTTTTCCTGCATCTCCTGTAAAAACTCGTGGATTCTCGGTCCGTTCATGAAATAGCGGTGTCCGGGGCGGTACTCCCCCGGCTTTTCCGGCTTCACCGACGGAAGACCGGGAACCTTGGAGAGCATATTGATAGTGTCCATCCGAAAACCGTCGATTCCCCGGTCGAGCCACCAGCGCATCATGGCAAAGATGTCACTGCGGAGACGGGGATTCTCCCAGTTGAGATCCGGCTGTTTTGTATCAAAGAGATGGAGGTAGTATTCGCCGGTTCTTGCATCGTAGGTCCAGGCCGGGCCGGAAAAGTGGGATTCCCAATTGTTCGGTTCCCGGCCGCCTTTAGGCGGTCTCCAGATGTAGTAGTCGCGATAGGGATTGTCCCGGCTCGAGCGGGATTCGATGAACCATGGATGCTCGTCGGAGGTGTGATTCACCACCAGATCCATCACCAGACGGATGCCCCGCCGATGCAGTCCCTCCAGCAGCTTGTCCCAGTCTGCGAGGCTGCCGAACTCGTCCATAATGTCGTAATAGTCGCTGATATCGTAGCCCATATCGGCATTCGGCGATTTGTAGACAGGGTTGAGCCAGATAATATCGACTCCGAGACCTTCAATATAGTCGAGTTTCTCGAGGATTCCGGGAAGATCGCCGATGCCGTCGCCGTTCGAATCCATGTAGCTGCGGGGATAAATTTGGTAAACAATCCCTTCTTTCCACCAGATTCGCTCGTTTTTCTGGGTGTGCTGCATTATCATTCTCTTTTAGCAGAATAGATTTACCATGTATACTATCCGCAGGTCGCTATCGTGTGCAAGCAAGAAGAACAGATCTAAGGAGGCAGACAAAATGCAATACCGGAAACTCGGGAAAACAGGCTTGAACGTTTCGGAGTTGTCCCTCGGAACCTGGCAGATCGGGGGAAAATGGGGAAGCGGTTTCGACGATGCTCTTGCCGAAAAGACCATCAACGAGGCTATCGACAATGGGATCAATTTCATCGACACCGCCGATGTCTACGAAGACGGAAAAAGCGAGGCTGCGGTGGGGCGGGTTGTCCGTTCCCGTTCCGAGGAGGTGTATGTAGCAACCAAGTGCGGCCGGCAGATCTCTCCCCATGTAAACGAGGGCTATACCCCGGAGGTACTGCGGGGTTTTGTGGAAGACAGCCTCCGCAATCTGGGTCTGGATTGCATCGATCTTATTCAGCTTCACTGCCCGCCGACAGAGGTTTACTATCGCCCGGAGATCTTCGAACTCTTCGACCGGCTGAAGGAAGAAGGAAAGATCCGGAACCTGGGGGTCAGCGTGGAGAAGGTGGAAGAGGCCTTGAAGGCGATCAACTATCCGAATGTCTCTACAGTCCAGATCATCTTCAACATGTTCAGGATGCGCCCGGCCGAACTCTTTTTCCGCGAGGCAAAGGCCGGCGACATCGGAATTATCGTGCGTGTTCCCCTGGCAAGCGGCCTTCTCACCGGAAAATTCACCAAAGACAGCAGTTTTTCCTCAAACGACCATCGCAATTTCAACAGAAACGGAGCGGCCTTCGATGTGGGAGAAACCTTCGCCGGGATCGATTTCGAAAAGGGATTGGACGTAGTCGAAGAGCTGAAGGAACTCATGAAAGACCACACGCAAGGCAGTCTGGCACAGTGGGCTATCCGCTGGGTTCTGATGCACAAGGAAGTGAGCTGCACCATACCCGGAGCCTCCCGTCCGGAACAATTGAGAGAAAATCTCGAAGCCGAAAAGCTCCCGGAAATTCCTGAGGAGACCATGAAGCGCATCGTCGATCTCTACGAACGGAGGATCGCACCGCTCGTCCATCACCGCTGGTAAGGAGGCATAACATGGCGGAGGACTTCGTATGGGTTGATTTCGACCTGCTCGAAAGCTTCATGTCCGATGCATTTCAGGCAGCCGGTGTTCCCCGTGAAGATGCGCAAATCTGCGCGGAGGTACTCATTACCTCCGACAAACGGGGAATAGACTCACACGGCATAGGACGGTTCAAAAGGATCTACATAGACCGTATCAAAGACGGCATACTCAACACCGAAACCAATTTCGAAGTAGTAAAGGATGGGCCTACCACCGCCGTAGTAGACGGGCACAACGGTATGGGCCACGTCATCGGGAAACGGGCGATGCAGACCGCCATCGACAAGGCAAAGGTATACGGTATGGGTATGGTGGCCGTTCGCAACAGTACCCACTACGGGATTGCAGGCTATTACAGCCTCATGGCCGCCGAAGCGGGGATGATCGGTATTACCGGAACAAACGCCCGCCCCTCTATCGCACCGACATTCGGGGTAGAGAACATGCTCGGTACGAATCCCCTCACTATCGGCTTTCCCACCGGCGAGGACTTTCCCTTCGTCCTCGACTGCGCTACCTCCGTTTCCCAGCGCGGCAAGATCGAGGAATACAGTCGTCTCGGAAAAACCCTGCCGGAAGGCTGGGTTATAGGAGAGGACGGGTCCTCCAAAACCGACCCCGGCGAGGTGCTCAAGGCCTTGGTCGCAGGGACAGCGGCGCTCGCTCCGCTGGGCGGCATCGGCGAGGAAACCGCGGGACACAAGGGATACGGCTATGCAACCGTAGTCGAAATCCTCTCTGCCGCACTTCAGAACGGCTCATTCATGAAAGACCTTCTCGGACATGATGCTCAAGGGAATAAAACCCCCTACCCCCTCGGACACTTCTTTATTGCAATTAATATCGAGGCCTTTCTCGGGCTGGAAACCTTCAAACAGATTGCCGGATCCATACTCCAGGGACTGCGGAATTCACGGAAGATGCCTGGGGCCGAACGAATCTATACCGCAGGAGAGAAGGAACACGAACAATGGCTCTTCAGGAAAAACCGCGGGGCAAAGGTAGATTCGAAACTTCAGAATGAACTCATCGAGGTCAGAGACGAGTTCGACCTTGATTATCATTTCGATTTCGAAGACTGAGATCCTATCCTCCTTCGTTGACAGCAGGATAGGGCGGATCTACAATTTTGGTTCATGAAAGAAAAAGACTTTGTCGGGGCGATCGATCAGGGAACAACCAGTACCCGTTTCATCCTCTTTAATGCATCAGGTGATGCCGTTGTCTCCTCGCAGACCGAACATAAACAGTACTTCCCCAAAGCAGGATGGGTGGAACACGACCCGATAGAAATCTGGGAGAACACCTGCCGGGTAATTAGAAAAACCCTCCGGAAAGCCGGCGCACATGCCGAG
>JAIPGG010000099.1 GCA_021736255.1 Spirochaetales bacterium
CCAATGGAGGCGATGGTTATGCGGCAGTGATTGGTACACAGATCGCAGGTTTCGGTTCTGACCGAGACCGCGGAAAGGTCGAGATCGAACCCCCGGAAGCTCGATGCCTCCGGTCTGAGTTCCGCGGCTTCTTCTGCGGCAAGAATGGCCGCTCCGAGTGCACCGGTAAGGTGGCAGTACGGTGAAACGGTAATCGGACGGTCCAGTCGCTGTTCGAAAGCAGCCACCAGGGCCCGGTTTTTAGCTGTAGCGCCCTGAAAAACGATATGGCTGCCGACGGCAGCCTCGTCTGCGACCTTCTGCAGGTAATTCTCGGTTACCGAGTGTACGGCGGCAGCCAGGACTTCCCGGACGCTGTAACCCCGGTTTACCAGATGGTTGATGTCTCTTTCCATGAACACGGTACACCGGTCGCTGGCCAGAGGAGCGGAAACATTTTCGGCGAGTTGTGCAAAGTCGGTGATTCCGATGCCGACACGGGCGGCCTGCTCCTCGAGGAAGCTGCCGGTTCCTGCGGCGCATACGCTGTTCATTTGAGAGAAGGTGACGTTCCCGTCTTTGAGCGTGGTGAATTTGGCATCCTGACCGCCGATCTCGATGATGGTGTCGGTCTCCGGTTTCAGGGAGCAGGCCGCCCTGGCGTGGGCCGTTATCTCGTCGAGGATGAGGTCGGCGCCGATAATGTTGCCGATGAAGGTACGCCCTGAGCCGGTACTGCCTGCCGAGCGAACATCGAATCTCAGTTCCTGACTCGCTTCGGTATCCCGGATTGCCTGAAAAATCCGTCCGATTGCATCGAGGGGGTCTCCCCCTGTCCGGGTGTAGAAGCCGAAGAGCGGGTCTCCGGATTGCTCCTCGTCCCCGGCCGTTAGTATGGCCTTGGTACTGGTGGAGCCTACATCTATTCCGAGAAAGACCGGAACCTCCGCCGGCCGGGCCTTTCCCGGGCCCTGCAAATCTGCTTTTCTCTGGTATTCTTCAACCTCCACCTCGCAGCAGTACCGGCTCACCCTGCCGCTGAAATCGGGATATTCACTGTTTTGAAGGGTGAGCGGTTCGAAGCTGTATTCACGGTCCTTCGATTCGGGAATTATTCGTTCGACAGGTGGAACAGCTGCGCTTTCTTCGTTCGCCGGCATCCTGTTCTCGGGGGTACTCTCGAGGGCGGTCTTTGTTTCCAGTGCGGCCCCGAGGGCTCCGAACAGGTGACCCTGCGGGTGAGAGTCGACCGGGCGGCCGATAAGTTCCTCGAGGGTTCTGCGCACCGCCTCGTTTTTCGAGACTCCCCCTGCAAAGACAACAGGTCCCTCTCCCGGTTCTCCGCCGAACAATACGTCATAGATATTCCTGGCAAGCCCCCGGCACAGTCCGTAGCAGATAGCTTCGAGAGAATATCCTTCCTGCTGAGCGTGGATAAGATCGGTTTTTGCAAAGACGGAGCATCTCGAGGCTATGTTCGGCGCGGTCCGGGCTTCGAGGGCGCGATCGCTGAGTTCGCCGCTGTCCGCCAGGCCCAGGCGGACTGCCTGCTGGTCGAGGAAGCTGCCGGTTCCTGCGGCACAGGAGGTGTTGCTCTTCAGCCCCCGGTATCGACCTCTTTCGTCGAAATGGATACGCTCGAAGCGTTCACCTCCCACAACGAGGAGCGTTGACAGGTCGGGGAAAAACCGCCGGGCGCCGGAGGCATACGCCGTTCTCGGATCGGGGTAGAGATCGGCCCGGATGATTTCCGGTGAGGTTGCAGTGACACCGATAGAGCGTGCATCCCGGAAATTTGATTGAAGAAGGAGTTCTTCAAGGACTCTGCGGGGTTTTCCTTCGTGGAAACGGTATTCCGTTTCCAGAACCTTGCCGGTATTGTCGACGAGTACACATCCGACAGCCACCGAGCCTATGTCGAGGCCGAGGATCATGGAAGGTATCTCCTGCTCTTGTCCTTGAAGCTCTTCCGAGGCGGCTTCGAGTCAACATTCGTCATACGCGGCTTATTGTGCCTGAACCGCATTGATCAAACAAGACCTTAAAGACGAGCCGCTTCAGGCGAGAGCGGATTTGATCTTTTCGAGCATCGTTTGTTCGGGAGCTGCGCCTTCCTGGAAATCGTTTTCGTTGATAACCGTCCTGGGTACTCCCTGAACACTGTATTTGTTGCCGAGGTGGGGGAATTCGGTAACCTCGACCATATCCCCTGTTACCCGGTCGGAGTAGTAGGCCATTTTGTGAGCGAGTACCACGGCGCGGGGGCAGTATGGACAGCTCGGTGTTACAAAGACCTGAAGGTGCAGGTCCTGATCGAGTCCGTCGAGATACGCCTTGGTTTCTTCCGAAAGGCCGTGTTCACCGAGAGAGATCATTCGGATTGCTTCCATGAGCGAGGTGAATTCGTAGCCGCCGGGGATGCCGTAAAACCGGATTCCGTAATCCTTTTCGCCTTCCGCTACAACCGCTGGAATCTTGTCCACGTTATACTTGTCCGCCGTTGCTTTATCGTCCTCAAAATCGAGAACTTCCACCGTTATCTTCTGGGAAAGTTCGCCAATTTCCTCGACGAGCTGGTGCGTATCGGCGCAGTATTGGCATTCGATCTTTTGGGTAAAGACCTTGAGGTTGACCTGTTTGTCCAGGTCGCTGAAGAGTTCTCGGACTTGATCTTTAACACTGTCTTCAAGTAGGGGCATGGCAATCTCCTTTTTTTGGGCGTTACCTACAAAATACCGACAGCCGCAGCCCCTCGTCAAATGTGCAGGAATTTAGTCTTTCAATTTCTCGGCGGTCTCGAAGATATCCTTTTCACGTTTCAGAAAGGCGTCGACCAGTAACGGATCAAAATGCGTTCCCTTTCCTCTGCGGATTTCCTCGATAGCGTCGTTGTGGGGCCAGGGGTCTTTATAGGGTCTTTTGCTGCGCAGGGCGTCGTATACATCGGCTAGTGCCGTGATGCGTGCGGCGAGGGGGATCTCCTGTTTTGCAAGGCCTATCGGGTAACCGGTGCCGTCGAACCGTTCATGATGCCCGTAGACAATGTCGGCCGCCATCTCCATGGATGCCTTGCCCTGAAGCAGGTTGTAGCCCATGGTCGTATGCTCCTTCATGGTCTCGAACTCCTCCGGCGTAAGTTTGCGCTCGGCCAGGAGAATCTTGTCGCTTATTCCGACTTTGCCGATGTCGTGCAGGGGGGGCGAATAGGAGCAGATCGTGTTTGAATTGGGTGGACATCCCGATTTCGTCCGCGATGATATGTGCGTATGCACCTACCCGCTGGATGTGGGCCCCAGTCTCGTTGTCGCGCATTTCCGCCATCTGGGTAATGGTTTGATAGATGTCCAGTCTTATTTTTTGTTCCCTTTTTCGTTGGTCGCTAATGTCTACCGGCATTCCGAGGTAGCCGGAGGGTTTTCCTTGTTCATCGTAGATGGTGTGAATGATCAGATGGACCCAGATGATATTTCCTTCCCGGTCGCGGTTGGGGATCACCCCTTCCCAGTAACCCACAGCAGGGTCTCTAATGCTTTTCCAGAGATCCGAGAAGATGTTATTGTACTGCTCGTCGCTGTACCCCAGGTCGTAATATGTCTCGCGGCCGGGGTTGATGATGTTCGGTGTGTTTCCCTTTGCTTCCTCCAGGCTGTAGCCGTAGAGGGCCTCGAATTTGGGATTGATGTACTCAATTTTTCCATCCAGATCGGTAATGACCATGCCGTGGCGGGAAGCCTGCAATGCCTTATAGAAAACCTCCCTCTCGCGGCTGATTCGATCTATCTCCGTTATATCCACAATGGTTATCAGGCAGCGGTTCTGTCCGGGGATCGGTTTGAGTTTTATATCGAACCGTTCTTCCCCATAACTGCTCTTGAATTCTTTAACATGGAATTTGTCGCAGAGTCGGCAGACACTCTGCTCGAAAAGTTCGGGCAAGAGAACATGGATTGCTTCGAGATTGTGCATTTCATGGGCCATGAGCCAGTTGCGGACCGCCGGATTGGCATAGACGATCCGGTTGTAGCATTCCATGATCAGAACCATGTCGGGGTTATGCTGAGGCATGATCGAAAGCAGGGTCATTTCATCCTGCATTTCCCGTTCATTGGTGATGTCCTGGGCAAGGAGTACGACCCGGTCGAGTTGCTCACGGTGTTCTTCCGGCACAGTCATCTGGATTTGGAGGTGTATGATATTTCCCCCGAGGGTATGGTTTATGGTCGAAGTCCGGTAACTCGACTCCCCCCGGAGGAGAGCGAGGGTTATATCGATCAGAGAGGAAACCGCCACAGGCGGGATGATCTTTTCGAGGTTTTTTTCCAGCTCTTCCTGTGAGGAAGCCTCATAGAGGTCGAGGGTGTGTGCATTTACATCCACTATGCGGACCAGGCCGAGGATGCGGTTGATCTCTTCCTGGTTGTTCTGCAGATAATCGTAGAGGTTCGTGTCCCGGGGAATAGATTCAGATTCCTCGAACAACCGTTTTATGGTCGAGAAATCAAAAACCCATAGTGAGGCAGGGAGAGACTGGAAAAATGTCCGGTAGGTGTCCACCTTGAGATTCCTTGCGGGAAATATATTGTATACATATGGTACTGGGTGTATTGGTCTTGTCAATACATATATTAGATATGAACCTGGAGGTGGCGTTTTCGAGGCGATGTCTTAAAGGCACACAACCACCTCGTCCCCGATCCGGATGCCGAGCTGGTTTGCTGCATGGTTTTCCCCTACGGCGATTTCCAGAAAACCGCTGCTCCCGATATAGGCCAGGGGTTCCCCTTTTCCTGCCTCGGCGAAGCTCGATAGGAGCCTCTCGGGCAGGGGGATTTTTTGCCCGTTTAGGGAGATTTGCAGGTTTTTTGATGTCTTTCCCCTTCCGGCTCTGGAAAGATCCCGCCCCTCAATGCTGGTAACGGCGTTTCCGAAGTGATCGATATGCTGAACGATTCCCGAAACCTGCTTCGTTGATTCTCCCTGTGAATACCTGGTTTCCAGGTCGTCTAAGAGTATCGGAGTAATTTCTTTTCCGGTAACGGCCTCGAACCCCAGGTCTGCAAGCTCCGCCGCCAATGGGGCGAAGAGGTCCCGCCCGTCGAAGGTGGTTGCCTCCGGGGGGCGCTTTTCTTCCAGCGCTTCGAGCAGATCCTCGTCCGCCCTCCGTACGCTGAGCGGGCTCCCTTTGATTCGGGCAAAGCGCTCGATGAGGCTGATACATCCGTTATCGGGGGCAACGAGATAGCGCCCTTCCCAGCCGGCGATAAGTTCACGCCGCCCGCTGCCCACCCCGGGGTCGACGACGCAGAGAACGGTGCTTCCGGGGGGGAGATAGCCCCAAGATGTGTAGAGAAGATAAGAGGCCGAACGTATCGAAAAGGAGGGAACCTGCTGTCCCAGGTCGATAATTCTGCAATCAGGCAGCCTTTTGAGTATGACTCCCTGCATAATCCCCGCGTAAGCATCCTGATAGCCGAAATCACTCATTATTCCTATCAAAGGCATGCTTTTCCTCCCCGTGTTTTCTTCCGAAATTATAATAAGAAAGGTGTATAGTGACGATATGAGAGAAACGGAAGATGCACATATTCTGATTGTGGACGATATTCTCGATAACCTCCAGCTTTTGGGGACAATCGTTCGTGATGCCGGCTACCAGGTTGCAGCGGCAAGCAGCGGGAAAGAAGCGATTGATTACGCAGTCAAAACACAGCCGGATCTGGTTCTGCTGGATATAATGATGCCCGATATGGACGGGATCGAAACCTGTCGCCGGTTAAAGGCTGATACGCGGACCGACGATATCCCGGTGATTTTTATCACAGCCCTCGATCGTATCGAAGACAAGGTAAAGGCGTTCGAGGCCGGCGGAGTTGACTTTATTACCAAGCCGTACATCCGTGAAGAAGTAAGGATGCGGGTGCAGGTTCATCTTCGACTGCGCTTTGCCATTCAGCAGGTGAAGAAACAAGCCCGGACCGATGACCTGACCGGCGTTTTCAACCGGCGAGCTGCTTACGAACTGCTGAAAAAGCATATCAATCTCTCCCGCCGGGAGAACTATTCGCTGGTTATCTGTTATATCGACATCGATAACCTCAAGGAGATGAACGACCGCTATGGTCATGAGGCCGGCGACCGGCTGATTGTTACTACGGCGGATGCTATCTTGGATCGGATCAGGAAGTCGGACTATGTTTTCCGGATGGGCGGAGATGAGTTTATGCTGCTTTTTCCGAAAGCCGAGGTTGAAGAGGCACGGAGCCTGATAGAGCGGATCCAGGCCGCTCTGGGCCGGGAAGAGATCAACCGACTGCCGGTAGAGTTTAGCTACGGATTTTCCACCTTCCGTCCCGAGAGTAAAGAAACCCTCGAAGAATTGATCGGGCGGGCGGATCAATCCATGTACCGCCTGAAGCAGCAGAAAAAGGTTTCCGAGAAATCCGATCATAGTTCTTGAGGAATACAGCTGTCTAAAAAAATGTACTATTCTTAAGCAAGCGTTTTTGCTGATTATAGAACGACCTGTAATTGTCTATGATGAATAGATTTATAGAATTCTGTTTGTTTTCTTTGGTTGGCATGTTTCTTGCATCAAATAATGTGAAGAACACCAGAGGAAGGATAAAGCATGTCAACGATGGATCATACAACATCAGCCGGACACACTGAATATTACCAAAAACGGGACGTTTTTCAAGCTGAAATACTGCGGAAATCACTGCACCTGCTCATAGCGCTGGTCCCGCTGCTTGCATCAGTCAATCTCCCGGTTACGGTGGGTCTGCTTGCATCGGGGAGTATTGTGTATACCCTTTCAGAGGTTCTTCGCGTGTATGGTCTCCGTTTGACTGCAATATCCCGCCTCACGATGCTCGCCTCGAGGCAGCGAAGTGAACGGCGGGTCGAATTCGGTCCTGTCACCCTCGCCGTCGGAGCAATGCTTGCACTCATGCTTTATCCTGCTCCTGCTGCGAGTATCGCCATCTATGCTCTGGCCTTCGGCGACGGTTTTGCAGGGCTGATCGGAAGAAACTTCGGCCGGGTGCGTATTCCTTTTACCGGCGGCAAGACCTTTATCGGTTCGCTCGCCTGTTTTATTGCGGTATACTTTATCGCTCTTTCGATTACCGGGAACGTTCAATACGCATTTTTCATCGCTTTAGGCGCTACAATTCTCGAAGCGGCCCCCGTCGGCGATATGGATAATGTTTTACTGCCGGTCGGTACCGGTTTTATCGCCACCCTTTTCCTCACCCTTTGAAAGAGCGGCGACAGGTTTTTCAAACACAAGTCATAGACCAGACACAAGTCATAGACGGGTCCTCAACGCCAGAGGTGCATCTGGTATTCCTTTTTTGCAAATAAATAGGTTCCGGTCACCAGAAGTGCAGTTCCGCCCACAGCCGAGGGCAGGCCTGCGGCGTAACAGGCCAGCTCTTTGCCGGTGATCAGCGCGATGGCTGCTGCTGCCAGGATAGCGGAATCGGCCGTGCGCCGGGTGGCAGCGGTCCAGATAAAATTGCCGATGGTGAAAACCGATAAAAAAATGAAGAGGATGAACCGTTCGGTTTCCGCTCCTGTGTAGTAGAGCATGTTCTGCAGCAATCGGGTGCTGTCCACCGGGGTAAAGGCCGATAAAACCCCCGAGAGGAAGAGGGCCAGCATGAGCAGGGTACCGGATTTTTGATTGTCGATACCAATATTATGCAAACTGCCTGAAAACAGGGCAAAGGTGGCGAAGTATCTGCCGAAGACCACGACTTTTGTAACCAGGTAGCCGTAATAGGGCGGACTCTGTATTTCGAGCAGCAGCGGATTCAGCAGTCGAAGGGCCTCAATGGCGAGGCTGAACAGAAAAATGATAAAAAAGAAAACCTCCCCCGCGGGGCTGCGCTTCAGAAAGCGGCGGACGATAATTGCTGAAAAGAACGAGAATATGGTCAGCAGAAGTATTCCGAAAAAGATATAGTCCTGCCCGGCCGCCTGAGTGTCCTCGTAGACAAACCACCAGCGCTGCAGGCTGTCGGTAACCTCAGATAGCAGTTTCCTCGTCTTCTCTTGGTAGAAAAGGGGAAAGAGCTGGGAACCAGCAAGAATTCCGCCGGTTGAGAAGGTCCAAATCAGGAGAATCACATTACGGAGGCGAATGGTCATACCGATAATTAAAAAGGGTTTCGTCGAAAAGGTCAAAATGATTTTGGTTCGTTCTTTCATCTCGGAGAAAAAATGGTTCAGAAGCCCGGGTCATACTACGATAAATAAATAAGAGAGAGGGAGAAATGAAGAAATCGAGCATAGTCATTGTTGTCGTCCTGATTACCGCGCTTTCGATACCTGCTGTCGCCGGTGATATTGCCTCATTTGTTAATCTCGGCTTTTCCCGGGATGGGAACTATTTCCTCTTCGGGCAGTATGGAGTGGGAGATTCCGACGGCAAGCCTTATGCCGAGCTTTATACAGTCGATGTATCGAAAAACAGTTTTGCTTCCTCCGGCGTGAAAAAAGAAACATACTCCATACCGGTGGAAACGGGCCAGGAAGGGAGCGGAGCGTTGTATACCCTGCTTCGCGAGAGTTCTCCGATGATTGAACGCTACCGGGTGAATCATCTCCTGACAGGGAGGCCTGTCTATCTTTTGACCAACGGTGAAGAGCCGAAAAGCCGAATTGAGTTCCGGGATTTTCCTACCGACACCTCGTACACCGTGACCCTGGTTCAGGACAGCAAAGGCAAAGAAAACAACCCGAGTGCGGCCTTTCACCTACAGCTACGTCTCAACCGGCTGGGAAAGGTAAGGACCTATACCATCGGCCGGCCGGATTA
>JAIPGG010000018.1 GCA_021736255.1 Spirochaetales bacterium
CTGCAGGTAACCAATCCGCGAATATCAGTCTGTACATCGCCGGATGCATGTATTCCTCTATCTCTTTCTCCCCTCGGAACACAAGGAGGTAGTAGCGATAGGGCTTGACAGAAGGTCACATCATATCAGGTTTGAACCACTAATCACTCTTTTCGAGCCCTCGGGAAATTGCCGATTTCCGGGATATCAGCTATAGTTGACACATGATCGGAAACGAAAACAGGAAACCACGGATACTCATCGTAGGAAGCATCAATATGGACTTGGTCCTCCAGCTCGCACGAATGCCTCTGAAGGGTGAAAGCCTGCTCGGCAGCCGGTATTCTTACGTGGCCGGGGGGAAAGGGGCAAATCAGGCAGTCGCCGCCGGCCGCGCGGGGGCGGAGGTAACCTTTGTCGGTCGCGTCGGGTCCGATACCCACGGACAAAAGCTTCAGGCAGGCCTGGAAGAGGCAGGAATCGACACCCGGTACCTGCGCCATGATCCTGAAGCCCCGTCGGGGCTGGCCGTAATTCCCGTCGAAGAGGATGGAGAGAACCGGATCATCGTCTATCCGGGAGCCAACATGGAAATCGAGAAATCCGATCTGGACACTCCCTTCCGGGAAAGCTTTGATGCGGTTATGCTCAACTTCGAGATACCCGAATCAATTATCCGGGAAACCTGCCGCCGGGCATCCGAGGCGGAGATACCGGTGGTAATCGATGCCGGCCCGCCCCGGGAGGTCGACATGAGCGATCTGCCCGGTATAGAGATCCTGAGCCCGAACAAGGCAGAGGCCGCTCACCTGCTCGGAGAAGAACCGGAGGCACTCGAAGGAGAAAAGGCCTTGAGTCAGGCAGCGAAAAAACTTTCTGAGAAAAACGGCGCTCCAAAGATTGTTATAAAACTCGGCAGCAGCGGTGCTTTTGTATTCGAAGCTGCGTTTCCAGATCGTGCTGCGGTAATGCCGGCGTTTTCCGTTGAAACGATCGATGGGACGGCGGCAGGCGACGCCTTTACTTCGGCGATGGCCGTGCGCTATTTGGAAACCGGAGACCTTGCCGAAGCAGTGGAGTTCGGCGCGGCAGCCGGCGCCATTGCAGCTACGAAGCTCGGCGCCCAACCCTCACTGGCGGAAAGAAGCGAAATCGAAGCCTTCTTAGCCACTTTCCTTTGACTTTAAAAGCAGAACAACAGAAATAACTCCGCAAACAGGAAGGAGAATCATTGCAATAGGCAGAGACGCAGCAGCCGAAACACCTGAAATAATCAGTGGGATCAGGATCCCGCTGATGGGAATTCCCAGTTTGACCAGCCCCATCGATGTCCCGGCGGCATCAGGAACAGCGAGTCCGGTCATAGCAATTATCATAGGCAGCAATGCCGAAATCGAAATCCCGAGAAGAACAACCACCACGATGAGAAGGCTTCCGGACAGCGGCAGAATGTATACAAACACACTCAAGACGGTGGCAGCGATAAAAAGCAAGATCACATAGGTTCGGATGTTCTTGTCGCCTACAATAGAACCCAATACGATTCGCCCCAGACTCATCCCTCCCAAAAAAGAAGCCAACATTAGCTTCGAAGAGAGAAGACCGAAACCGCGGTAATCCACCAGAAAGGCAGTGAGCATACTGATGGTCCCGATTTCGAGTGCAACGGCAAATACTGCTGCAAAAAAGAACCGCAAAACCTTCGGCTTTTTTAGTACTGAGACAAACCGGGCTGCGACCTCGCGTAGTTCCAACCCTGATTCTTGTTCCGGCAACGGGGCTTCAGACACAACAGGAGCATGCTCTCCCCGACGCTCGGCCCGTGATAGAAACAGGAAGAAAGCCAGAACAGCCAGCACAATTCCCGACTGGATCATGGAATTCCGCCAATTGAGGTTCAGATATATAAGATAGAGGGTTATCGCAAACCCTCCGAAGGTTACAAAAAAATGGTTGATGGTAATGAACTTTCCGGAACTATGGGTATGAATATCCAGGAGCATTGCATCACTCGAGCCTTCACAGGCCCCCGATCCGACACCGATACCGAACATCACTAAGAGATTCCACCCTATAGGCTCGACGGCAAAGAAAAGGGCTATACCGGCGCCCAGAACCACGCTCCCGATACCCATGAGCAGAGTCTTTGACTGAGAATCGGCGAGATTTCCGGTAATAAGAACTGAAATGATAAATCCGATATTCTGTACAGCAACGAGGTAACCGATCTCTTGCGCCGACAGACCGATATTCTTCGATGCAGCCCCGACAATTGCCGTTGCCACACCCAGAAAGAACATGGCGGTGAACGACTCCATAGTGATCACCGCCGGTTTGCGTATCATATCAGGTAACGATGTGTGTATTTCCGAAAACGGAAATCAGGTCTTGGGGATCATGACGCGTTCCCCACCCCGCATTGCGGATTCATGAGAGCAAATACCGGTCAAGGTCCAGTTTGCTGCTACATCGGCATCAACAGCAGAATCTCGCCCCTCTACGATAGCACGAACGAACTCATGGGCAAGATGGGGATGCGAACCACCGTGTCCCGCACCCTGGATAAAGGAGGTATGTTCATGCTCTTCGTCGTAAACGCCCTGCATGGTGTACTTGGCTATCTCTTTCGGAAGCCGATTACCATAGTCCGGAACTTCCACCCGGTCTGCTCCCTCGAAACCCGAATAGAGCACAGGTCCTTCTCCTGCAACCTGTTCCCACTCGAAGGAGTGCTCGGAGGCGTAAACATCAAAGCTCTCCCGGTACTGGCGAATGGTATTAAAGAGGGTTCGGGTAGCCTCGCAGGCCAAATCCGAATCCTCGATCTTTATGAGGGTTGATTCGGCTGCGAAGGGTGAATTGTATTTCGGGATATACTCTTCCTGTATTCTCCCTGATCCGAAACAGACAACCGATTCCGCCCGTTTTCCCGCCAGGCAGAGTAAAGGACTTACCGCGTGGGTGCCGTAGTGCATGGGAGGAAATCCATACCAATACTCAGGCCAGCCGGGCAGGTTCATATTCTGTTGATGCGAGCCCCGCAGGAACTGAAGCCTTCCCATCTTTCCCTGCTCATACATCTCTTGGACGTAGAGAAATTCCCGGGTATACACGGCTGTCTCCATCATCATGTAGACTTTCCCGCTTTTCTTCTTCGATTCGGCTATAGCAAGGCAATCTTCCACGGAGGTGGCCATGGGTACGGTGCAAGCCGTATGCTTGCCGGCATCCAGGGACATCTTGCTCATCCATGCATGGGAACCGATAGGGGTTACAATATGAACGGCATCTACGTTGTCGTCTTCAAGAAGCTTTTCGAAGTCACTGTAGCGTTTTTCCACGCCGAACTGATCAGCGACCTTGTTCAGGCTCTCCTTGTTCCGCTGACAAACGGCATAACACTCTGTATCCGGATGCTTCTGATAGAGAGGGACGAACTCCGCCCCGAAACCGAGTCCCACAACAGCCACATTCACTTTATCACTCATAATCTCATCCCTCTTTTATAAACTTGATTCATTCAGCGGCAGTGTCGGGCAATCGGAACACTGCCTCGTCAAATAGGTCCGGAGGGCCGGGAATAACCCCTGCCCTCCGCGGTTTATCAATACTTGCCTCACTCAATCGGTGGAAATTACGACCTTCATAGGATCGCCGACCCGATTGGTCAGATCCTTGATGGCCTGGTCCGTTTTTTCGAGAGGATAGGTGTGGCTCACAAGCGAATCGACATCCACGAGCCCTTCCTGAATCAGCCGGATCGTCTCCGGCCATGCTAAGGGGGCCAGCCAAGCGGAACGTATCTGCTTGTCCATTGTGTGGAACTCGAGGGCGGGTATGGAGAATTTGTCCTCTTCATTCGGCAGTCCGAATTGGACTATGATCGACATCTCGCCGCCGATATCAACACCCTGCTCGAAAGCTGCATTCGAACCTGTGGGGACGATCACCCGGTCGGAGAGCTTGCCTCCGGTTACCTCGCTAATCGAGTCCTTCAGGTTGCCGGTATAGTAGGGAGATTTCTGATCTTTTACGTTGAAAAAATAATCAACGCCGAATTTCTTGCCCCATTCGAGGCGATAATCCCGCGTCCCTACCAATGCGACCTTGCCGGCCCCCATGGCTCTGGCCATCTGGACCATCATCATTCCCATTGGTCCCGGACCGAAAACCGTCACAAAATTCCCTGGTTCGATCTCGAGCCGCCTCATACCGTTCAAGGCACAAGCCATCGGTTCGGTCAGAGCTCCTCCTTCGAAGGAAATGTTGTCCGGCAGTTTAAAAAGTCCTGTGTACTTTGAAGCCACATATTCGGCAAAGGCTCCCGGTACCGAAACCCCGAGCACGGACATGTTCTGACAAAGATGGGGTTTGCCGTCGGCACACATGTAACAGGCATTACAGTTCTGCACCGGATTGACTACTACACGGTCACCTTCCTTGTAGAGTCCCATCGAGGCGGGTACAGAACCGACCTTTTCAACAACACCGGTAAACTCATGCCCGAGTGTCAGCGGTCCTTTTCCGGTAGGTGTATCTACAGGACTGAGGCCGTAGTAATAAGAGATATCGGAACCGCAGATACCGACCTTCTTTACCTTGACCAGAACTTCAATATCGGAAATCTCGGGAACCGGTACATCCTCGAGCTGCATCTTTTCTTTTTCATAAAAAACGTGCGCTTTCATTGTAGCCATATATTCCTCCTATCAATTACATGCAAATCCGAGGATCAGCTTCCGTATTTTTTGACCAGTTTGTCCAAGAATTTCTTGTTGTCCGAGGTCACATCCAAAGCCTTCGGCCAGAAGCAGAGATCAATGGTCCACCATTCGTCGTCGTATCCGGCTTCCTCGATTGCCGGCATAATGGTGTCGAAATCGAGACGTCCTGTTCCCAGGGGAGCATGTGTACTGGTATCATCATCGTGGAGGGTTCCATCCGAATCGATCAGGTGGACATGCCCGATTTTACCGGTGAGCATGTGGGCGAACTGCACGACCCCGCCGGGCAGAATCTCCTTCTCTCCCATGTGCCTGGAACCCATGACGGCGCTCATATAGGCGTGACATGAATCAAAGAGTACCGAGAAGTTGGGGTGGTCGACCTTGTATGTCATCCGGACCACTTCGCTGGGTTTATTCAGGAAAAAGCCGGGCTCGAACTCCCAAATCAATTTGACGTTCTGCTTTGCACAGAGTTCGGCAGTTTCGTTCCATATATCCGCAATCTTGCTGAAGGCATCCTCATAATCCATTCCGCCGGGCACGCCGGTAGGGGGATCAACCGTTTCCGTTCGAAGCTTAGGGATGTTGAGATCGGCACAGATTTCCAGATTCTCCTTGGCCGCATCCAGGTATTCCTTCTTCGAAGCGGTAGCCGGTGAAGGAAAGCCGGCGGCGACACCGGAAACCTCGAGCCCGTTGTCGTCAAAGAGTTTCTTGACCTCTTTTCGCCGGGCAGGGGTGTTTTCTTCCAAGTGCGGAGGGAAAGCGGCGAATTCGATCCCATCGAAATTGTTGTCTTTCAAGGTCTTAACAACAGTCTCCAAAGGAATCGGGGCCTCTTCATAACCTCCCCAGATATAAGCCCAAGCACCAATTGACGTTTTACGCTTCATATACTCCTCCATTATTTACCAGTATAGGGTTCTATCATCGGACAATCGGGATTGATGTCCGGTCCGAAGAACTTGATCAACAGAAGATCTTCACTGCCGGTGTTTTCCACAACCAGCGGCTTAACCGCTCGGTCGTGAGTTACTATGAGCTCATCCTTTTCGAAGTTTCCGGCTTCGATCTCCTTTCCCGCAAAGGTGCCCTTTCCCTGCCACACCAGGACGGAGTAGACACCCTTCTCTTTCGTTTCAAAGCTGCCGCCGGGTTTTACGATAATCCGTTTGCCGCTGAATTTTTTCGTGCCATAGTAGATCCACCATTCGGTTCCTCCGGGCTGCTCGCCGCAGACCACCGGCTCGAGATGATGGTTTTCGTAAAAATAGGGATCTCCGTTTGCTTCCCAATCCAGCTGATCGAGAACCGAGCGTTCCCGTTTGGCCTGCCGGTCCTCCTCCGCTATGTCCTTGTAGAGGAGCTCCTTCGAAATCGGGTAACCGGAGACCTCTGCCTGAAGCATTGCGAACACATCCGAGTCCTCCTGAAGTTCGATGGTTAAAGCGGAACCGGGTGCGTGCAGGATACCCGAAGGAAGAAAAAATCCTTCGCCGGGAACATTCGCATAGGCCCGAGAGTGTTTGAGGATCTCGTTCCCGCTCCACTGTTCCAGCAGCGGCTGAAGAACCTTGTACTGCAGTCCCTGCTCCACAATATAGGGGTGAACACCGAAATAGGTTTCCGGATGAGGTCCTGGAGGAACGCCCTCGGGAAAGTAGTAGGCTTCGTCTTTGGAGTTGGCCCCTACCTTTGCTGCGTATTCCTGTTTTTGATGAACATGATACGGCAGGCGGGTATCGTAATCGTAGAGCTTTGCGAGCCGGCCCAGCCCGGAATGATTCGCAGCGTACTCTTTGCCCATAAAAAGCTCGGGATCTGCATCCACGCCGTCCTTCAAGGTGATGTACTCTGAACCATCGAGCCGGAGATAACTCAAGCCCTCATCCTCCGGTCCTACCGCATTGTCCGCATGGGTAACCGAGGCAAGCCAGCGCTCACATATGTGCCCCCGCTCACCAACGTCGTATTCCTCGTCCTTGAGACCCAACCGTTTTCCAGGGGGCAGAAAATCACGTGCCACCCAGGCGGGATCCAGACGAAAAATACCCTCTTCTTCCTTTATCTTGTTTTTGAGAACAGATTGTATTTCTTTTTTTGTCATGCTGCTGCTCCTTTACTGCGCTGCATCATTTCCCGGAGCGGAATCCCGCCCGGCTGAAACAACCGGGGCTTACCCTATCCGCTTCGTGGTATCCACATCAAAAAGATGGGCATAATCCATCTGAAAATTGGCATACACGGTCTGCCCGACCTGAATATCGAGGTTGGGAGCTACCGTTGCCTGAAGAATAAGATCATCGCTTTTCAGGTTCAGGATATCCTCCGCCCCCATACTCTGATTGAAGTAGACATTCATCGGAAAAGAGTTCGAATCGCCCTCTTCCTGGGTTATCAGAATGTCCTCCGGGCGTATTCCGAATATCACCTTATCCTTGCCGGCGGATTCCAGCGCTTTCAACTGCTCTTCGGTAGGACAACAGATCATCTGCCCCCCTGAAAGGGAGAGGTTCCCATCCTTCAGCGTCCCCTCTATCAGGTTGATCGGCGGACTGCCGACGAACTTAGCCACGAAGGTATCTGCCGGTTTATAATAGATATCCTGAGGAGTTCCGATCTGCTTGATTGTGCCCTCGTGCATGACGGCGATTCGGTCCCCCATGGTCATTGCTTCCGTCTGATCGTGGGTAACATAGAAAAAGGTGGAACCGAGCTGATAATGGAGTCGTGCGAGCTCAGCCCGCATCTCCTCCCGGAGTTTTGCATCGAGATTGGAAAGCGGTTCATCCATGAGAAAGACCTTCGGCTGCCGGACAATGGCCCGGCCGATGCCGACCCGCTGCATTTCGCCTCCCGAGAGGTGTACCGATTTCCGGTCCAGCAGACGAGTTATGTGCAGAATCTCTGCGACCTCTTCAACCCGGCGGTCTATCTTCGCTTGTTCATATCGCCTGAGGCGTGAACGGAGGGGAAATTCCAGGTTTTCACGGACAGTCATGTGCGGATAGAGGGTGTAATATTGAAACACAAAGGCCACATCCCGTGCCGCAATGGAGACCTCTCCTACATCCTCGCCGTCGATTCGTATTGTTCCCTCTTCCGGCTTTTCGAGCCCGGAAACACATCTGAGCATGGTGGTTTTTCCGGCACCCGTAGGTCCCAGGAGAACAAAGAATTCCTTGTCCTGCACCTCGATGTTTATCGAATCCAATGCGGGCACATCATCGAAGCGTTTTGTTAAAGATTCAAGTTTAATGTTCGCCATAATCTTACTCCCGGGCTAGTTCATAATGGTGTTTTCCGTTTCCTTGTCGAAAAGGCGAACCCGATCCATATCAAAATTGATATAGGCCCGCTTTTCGAGTTCAGGACGAACGGAGGCCGGTACTCTGGCCTTGACGATAGTTTCCCCGTACTTCAGATCGACGATGTTGAAGGAACCCATTGTTTCAACCACAAAGACGCTGGTTTCCAGGTACCCTTCCTTCTTTTCAAAAGACACCTTCACATCTTCGGGCCGAACACCCAGCACCAGCTGCCTGTCAACCTCGCCGCCGTCGACAATGGTCTGCTTCAGCTTGTTACTGATTTCCAGCTTTGCCCCGTCCGGTTCCATCACAAGAAATGTCCCCTCATCGCCTTTTGCAGCGGTGCAGTTTACAAAGTTCATGCCCGGGCTGCCGATAAAATTCGCAACAAAGAGATTCACCGGATTGGCGTATATCTCGTGCGGGACATCGATCTGTTGAAGCACACCCTGATTCATGACGGCTATCCGGTCGCCCATGGACATGGCCTCGACCTGATCGTGGGTAACATAGATACTCGTCGCCCCTGCATCCACGTGAAGCTTCTTGAGTTCGGTTCTCATTTCTTCACGGAATGCCGCATCGAGCGTGCCGATCGGCTCATCCAGGAGAAAAACCTTCGGCCGGCGTACCAACGCCCGACCGAGGGCTACCCGCTGCATATCTCCACCGGCTAAGTGCTTCGGTTTGCGGTCGAGAATGTGGTCTATTTGCAGCATTTTTGCTGTTTTTCTGACCTCTTCATCGATTTTGTTCTTGGGCATCTTCTGGGTTTTCAGCGGAAAGGCCATATTCTTGTACGTAGTCATATGGGGATAAAGGGCGTACAGCTGAAAAACAAAGGCGATATCCCGCTGGGAGGCACGCAACCTCGTCACATCCTTTCCGTCGAGGATGATTTTCCCCTTGGTAGGTATTTCGAGGCCCGAGATCGAACGGAGTGTTGTGGTTTTCCCGCATCCGGACGGACCGAGGAGAACCAGAAACTCCTTATTTTTTACGGTCATGTTCAGGTTCTTGACGGCTACAACGTCTTTTCCGAACTGTTTGACCAAATTTTGCAGTTCTACTTCTGCCATGTACGAGCTCCAATCTTTTAGACGAAGGTCTTTTTCAAGAAGTCGACTGCCTTCTTTGCCAGGGTTTCTGCATTCGGTTCGGTATAACGCCATACCGAAGCAGCCTTTGCGATTACCTCCATATCGGGGGTAAAGGCTTCGATGACACAATAATAGTCATATCCGATATCCTTGACGGCCTTTGCAATCTCGTCCCAGTGCACCTGGCCGGTTCCGGCCGCTCCCCGGTCGTTCTCGCAGGTATGCAGCATAAACAGCTTGTCGCCTGCAAGACGCACCGCATCGGCCGAACTCTTTTCCTCCACATTCATGTGGAAGGTATCCAGATGAATACCGAAGTTGTCGTATCCCACCTCGTCCACCATGCGGCGGGCATCGGCAGCGAT
Organism: Spirochaetales bacterium; assembly: GCA_021736255.1. GTDB lineage: Bacteria > Spirochaetota > Spirochaetia > JAIPGG01 > JAIPGG01 > JAIPGG01. Next base: position 9,483 of record JAIPGG010000018.1, read on the forward strand.
ATTGATAAAGTCGGTCTCGAAGCGATTGAGCGGCTCGATCGAAAGACGCACGTTCTTTCCCTTGGCGTATTCAGCCAGTTCCTTGAAATTCTCCCGGACGGTTTTCCATTGTTCTTTCTTGGCCTCGTCCGTTTCGAAATTGGCACGTCCTACCGCCGAATACAGGGGTCCGGATACGAGTCCGGAACCGAGTTCGGATGCGGCATCGATCAGGTCCTTTATATACGCCTTTCCCGTTTCGATATGCTCCTTGTTCGGTCCCCGGATATCCCGGTCTTCGCCGAAAAGGCCGCACACTGATGAGTTCTCCAGACCGTTTTTTTCCAGTTCCTTCCGGCAGCGGTCATAGTCTATGTCGCCCTTTTTCTCCAGGCCGATCTCGACTCCGTCAAAACCCATATCCCTTATTGGGGCAAATATCTCGTAATCCTTATCCGTAAAGGTTGCCCGAAAAATCATTGTATTCAGTCCGACTTTCATCTTCTGCTCCTTTCTACTTGAAATGAATTGCTGCTATATACCCGAAGGTTCCTACCATGAGGATGGTAAAACCGTTGCTGTAAAGCCAGAAAAACAGCGGCTGCACCAGCGCGAAAATTCCAAAGAACATAATCGCCATAAAGGTGGGTTCCAGATATTTTCGCTTCAGCCATCCCCTTCTTTTGTAAACGAACCAGAGCACGATAATGAAGACAGCAGCGATTAAGGTATTCAGTCCTGGTGTTGCTTCCATATAAGTACCCCCTATTTCCTTACCGCGCCGAAGGATATTCCGCGCACCAGGTGCTTGCGAAGCAAGATGGTGAACACCATTGCCGGTATCAGGAAGAGCACACTTCCTGCCGCGGCCGCTCCCCAGTCATACCCGAGAACTCCCATCTGGTACGGAAGCCATGCCGGGACCGTTTGTGCGGTATTCCTGGTCAACAGAAAGGCGAAGGCATACTCGTTCCAGGCAAAGATAAAACAGAATACGGCGGTTGCCGCGATACCTGTTACCGCTTGCGGAAGCACAATCTTCCGGAACGCCTCGAAACGGCTGTAGCCGTCGACCATAGCCGCCTCCTCGTACTCGATCGGTATCTCGTCGAGGAAGCCCTTCATGACCCAGACGGCAAAGGAAACATTGAATGCAGTGTACAGGAGGATAAGACCTATGTGTGTATCATTCAGCCCGATGTTCCGGTAGAGCAGGAACACCGGTATAACGACGACGACCGGAGGGATCATCCTGGTACTCAGGATGAAGAAGAGCCAGTCATCCTTACCCTTTACTTTGAACCGGGAAAACCCGTAAGCCGCCAGGGTCCCGAGAATGATCGTGATTCCCGTACTCAACAGTACAATAACAAGGCTGTTCATATAGCGCTTTGGAAGGTCGCCCATTCGTACAATCTGCTCGTTGGTACCCTTGTACACGATCCGTTCGTACCACTCCATCTCTTCGACCTCGGCCTGTGTCGGCTGATCATTGGGCGGAAAGCCGGTACGAGCGGTAAAAATCCGAATATAACTTCCGATCGAGGGTTCGAACATCAACTTGGGCGGATATTCCTTGATCTGGGCCCACGGGCGGAAGGAAGTATTCACAACATAAAACAGCGGGAACAGGTAGATCACCGTGAACACAACAAGCAGCACAATAGCAACGGTTCTGCCTATTCCCTTTCGTTCTTCAATCTGTGGCATAATGCAATCCTTTCGAAGGCCCTACTGTTTGGCCTGGTTGAGGTATTTGATCAGTACCGAAGTAATGGCAATGATGATGATCAGCATGATATAACCGAGTGCCGCACCATAACTCGTTTTCCACGTCAGGAAGGTTTCGGTATATAACTGCGTCGCTAAAAGCGGCGGCGCCGACGTTCCCCGGCCTACAAAACCCATCGGCAAATCGAAAATCTTGAAAGCCTCCATTACCCGGAAGATCAGGGCAATCAGCAAAAGCGGATAACAGGTGGGCAGGGTAATGTTTATAAACTTCGACCACCAGGAGGCCCGATCGACCTCGGCCGCTTCGTAGAGCGATTTCGGGACTGCAGACAGTCCGGCCATCGAGAGCAGCATGACAAAGGGCGTCCACATCCAGATATCTACAATAACAATCGAATACAAATTAATATCGGGGTTCTGGGCCCAGTCGATTCTCCCCAGCCCGAGAACATAGTTAAACATACCCCAGTTCGGATCCATAAAGAGTTTCCACATCAACCCGACGATTACCGGAGACATGGTCATGGGCAGTACCAGAAGCGTGGATATCAATTCCCGCCCCTTGAATTTCGTCTGCAAAAGGAGGGCAAGTCCGAAACCCAATACCATTTCTCCACCGACCGACATGATTACATACTTGCCGGTGGTAATAAACTTTGTCCAAATATCCGGATCACCAAGAAGTCTGAGATAGTTTCCGACTCCGATCGCCTCGGGATTGACCCCCCATTCCGTGCGCATCTTGGCTGAATACTGGGTAAAACTCAAAATAAGCGACCAGAGAAGAGGGAAAATGTTGATGGCTATCAGCAGGATGATTGTCGGCATGACAAACCATCGAACCAGGTTTACATCGCGCATCGGGTTGAAGTTGACCGTATTCAGGTTCTTAGTACTATTCATAGCGTTGTTCCCGTTTCCTCAATACAAGGCTTTCTTCCGGCCGTCGGCCGGAAGAAAGCCGTTTTGTGAATCCTGCAGCTAGGCAGGAAGTGTTTCACCAAAAATCAGGCGGCGAGTATCCGGTTTACAGATACCCTGCTCGCTCGAAAATTTCCTCCCACTGGCCGACGAGTTTGTCCAGGGCCTCTTCTGCAGTACCTTCACCGCGGATAATGTATCCGCCGACGGTCTTGCTGTAGGTCTCGAGGAGTTCGCCGTACTCGGGAACGGCCCAGAAGTCTTTAAAGAATTCCATAGATTTTTTGAAAGCCTCATTGTAGGGAGTAGCATTCAGGAATTCTTCGGATTCCAGGGTTTCGATGTGACAGGTGTATCCGCCGAGTTCGGCCCATTTCTTCTGGACCTCGGGCCGGATGAACCATTCCATCCACTGCATTGCCAGGTCTTTCTTCTTGGAGTAGGTAACCACCGAGGCGCCTTGTCCGCCGAGGGCGGAGGCCTGGTAGGTTTCGCCGTCTACGCCGACCTGAGGGGGACAGGCAAAGAAATCGGTGTCTTCAGCATAGGGGTTGGTCGCACTATTGGCGAGGGCAGGAAGGAATGCAAAATAGTTACAGGTCATCGGAACGATTCCGGCGGTAAAGGCGTCGTTGGCCTTTACGTAAAACGCGTCGTTAAATGCCGGAGGAGTCATTTTGAAGAGCTCGTTGTAGAATTCGATACCGGCGATTGAACCTTCGCTATTGAGAATGCCGTCCACCTGGTAGGTGGAATAGTCACCCAGGTCTCCGCCGAAGGTCCACTGACACTGCTCGCCGAACATAACCAGCGAGTCGTAACCGTTGTCCCCATAAATGGAGATTCCGTAGAAGCCGTTGTCCGGATCGTGGAAGAATTCGGCGATATCCTTGAGATCTTCATACTGCTCGGGTACGCCGAGTTCGTAGCCGTACTGCTCCTTGAAAGCCGCTTTGTTTTCCGGATCCTCGAAAAGGTCCTTCCGGTAGGCCCAGCCAAGGGCGTCACCTTCGGCCGGAACCGCATAGTATCGGCCGGAACCCTTGGGATACTCGGCATAAGCGGTCAATGATGCAGCGGTAAAATCCTTGTCGACGTTGTTTTCCTTGATCCAGTCGGTCAGTTCGACATAGTGTCCGCCGACGGCCATGGTACCAACGTCCTGGCTGTCACCGATAATGATGTCCCAGGCATCGCTTCGAGCGATCATTTCAACGTTGTACTTCTGTACGAAGGTTTCCCACGGAGTTTGCTCCACAATAACATCGATTCCGGTCTCTGCAGTAAAATCCTCGGATAGTTTCTGCAGATAATCAGCCGGTGCCCACTGTGCCCAATGGATCGTGATGTACTGATCTTCGCCGCCTCCGGCTTCGCCCTCAGCACCTTCTTGTTGTCCACCGGCAAATGCGAATGCCGCGGCAGCCAGCAAGAGAACCAGAATAATTAAGAAACGTTTATTCATTTCCCTGCTCCTTTCTTTTTTCCGGACGGCGGAGTTTAACAAACCCCACAGCAGCCGTCCTTATTATATCCATTTCCGAAACCTTCGGCTCCGGAAAGACCTGCTTTGCAGGCGCTCCTGCACCAGGAGCGTCCGTATTCCCCTCAGATATGACTCGTTGATTCTCTCTCTACAAGCCAGGGCCTCATTATGACCTTTCTATCCTCGGGCTGCCCTCCCCTTACGATGTCCAGAAGCATGCGCGCTCCCTGATCGATCATCTTATCGATAGGCTGATGCACGGTTGTGAGAGAGGGATATATGATTGAAGAGGACTCGATGTCGTCATACCCGACAATAGAGACCTCCTCCGGTACGTCAATAGAACTTCGACGCAGGAGTTTGAGCATCTGCAGTGCCTTGTAGTCGTTCGACGCAAAGAGGGCGGTGGGCCGGTCCTTGCGCCGCAAGAGCTTCATGAGCTCGGGGCACTCGCCGCGGTGCCACATCTCCTCACTCTGCGTTATTATGAAGGAGGGATCGATCTGCATGTTCCTGTTTCGATGGGCAGCAATATAGCCCTCGAGGCGGTCCCGCTCTGCCTGAGTAAAGCCGGAGGTAACGAAGGCGATCCGCCGGTGCCCGCTCGAAAACAGGTAATCGACCACCAACTGCCCCCCGTAGACATTGTCCAGTACGACAGAAAAAATTTCGCTTCCGGAGATCTCCCGGTCCACCATCACCAGCGGGATGTCGTTGGAGGTATTAAAGGAAAGGAGGCGGCCCGCCTCTTCCTGGACCCCGACCAGCAGAATGCCGTCGACATTCCGGAACTTCATGGCCCGGAGAAACGACTCCTCTACCGTGGGATCATTATCCGCGTTACAGATTATGGAATTGTAGTTGAAGTCACGGAAGTATCGCTCGGCATACCAGCTCGCATTGGCATAATAGGGATTCCGAATATCCTGCACGATCACACCGATTGTGTGGGTGCGCTTGAGAGAAAGGCTGCGCGCGATCTCGTTGGGATGATAGTCGAGGGTATTCATGGCATCGACCACAGCCCGTTTGGTTTCCTCGGAAACCGGACCACTGTTGTTGATAACCCGGGAGATGGTACTCTTCGAGACATTAGCCAGTTTAGCAATATCGTTGATAGTTATCTTCACTCCCCGTTTACCCATATCCAAAGTGGAACCGGTTTTTTCTCCGCCCCAATCCATGTTTTGAGGCCCTCCTCGACCAACTCACCCTTAAATCATTATGTAATATTAAAATATTATATTACACCGGCGATCGACAGGCCTCGATCAGATGAAAAAACCCCTTTCAACTGGAACCGGTTCCACCTAAGTATAGAATAGAATTCCCACAAGTCAAGGAAAAATTCGGTGAATTATTGACATTTTCCCGATGTGCTCCATAATACGGGTTGCAGAGTTCAAAGAACCCCCTGGATCCGGTTTTCCTGAACGTGCCCAGGTCGGCACGCTCAAAACAAACAGAAACAGGAGACCGGAAATGCAGCAAAATCAACTCTCAGTAGCAGCGATTCTCGCGGCGGCAAACCGCGTCGGGGTAACCGTCCCCGCCCTGAACGCAGCTCATTTAGGAATCATTAAGCCCTCGATCGAGGCCGCACGCGATGCGGGCGCCTTTGTCTTGATCGAGGTATCCCGGGTGGATTGGGAAAAATTCGGCGCCCGGAGTATTGCTGAAGTCTACCATACCTACAGCAAATGGGAAGACCGCTCCATCTGCCGGCTTCACCTGGACCATGTCCCGGTGCTCGACGAGGACGACAACGACATAGACTATATGTCGATCATACAGGAAGCTGTAGACCTGGGATATCCCTCGGTGATGATCGACGGCTCCCGGCTGCCCCTGGAAGATAATATCGAGGCTACTCGGAGGGTTACCGATTACTGCCACCGGAAAGGGGTAACAGTGGAGGCCGAACTCGGCGCGGTTCTCGGGCATGAAAACAAAGAGCTTCCCCCCTACGAGGAATTATTTCGTTCGGGTAAGGGGTTTACCGATGTGGAGGAGGCCCGTCAGTTTGTAAACCAGGCCCGCTGCGATTACCTTTCGGTAGCCGTAGGAAACGTTCACGGGGCAATTTCTCAGGCAAAGCGAACCGAAAAAAAGGCGGAGACCAAGCTCAACATCGATCATCTGAGAAAGCTGCGAGAGGCCACCGGTATTCCTTTGGTTCTGCATGGAGGGTCCGGAGTAATGCAGGAATACCTGGTAGAGGCCGCAAAGAACGGAATCGCCAAAGTGAACATAGGAACGAATCTGCGGCAAGCATGGGAACTGCCCATCGAAAATGGGGCCGAGACGGCAGCAGCCGAAAAATCGGTGTACGACTTCGTACGCGATCTTTTGGAAAACTATTTCCGGGTCGGAGGAACAGCCGAACAATTACTGAACGAGGTCCATACATGAGTCTGCTGGGAATCGATGTTGGCACCACCGGCTGCAAATCGGTGAGCTTCAACGAGAACGGCCGGGAAATCTCGAGATCTTACCGGGAGTACAACATCCTGCGGCCCGAACCGGGAGCAGCCGAACTCGATGTAGAAGACATCTGGTCGAAAACTCGGGCGACTATCGCCGAGGCAGCAGCCGGAGCATCCTCGGCGGGCGATCCGGTAAGCGCCTTGGCGGTAACCTCGATGGGCGAGGCCGTAGTTCCCGTTGACCGGCAGGGCCAGGTTACCGGACCCTCGCTTCTGAGCCTTGATGCGCGGGGCAGCGAGTTCACCAAAGACCGGAACTGGTATCCGGAGGACCTCGAACTCTATTCGATCAACGGAAACACCTTTGGGAACCAGTACGGCCTGACCAAAATCCTGTGGTTTCGCCGGCACCACCGCAGGGCCTTCGATAAAACCTGGAAATTCCTGCCCTGGGGCAGCTTCGTCACCTACCGGCTCGGTTCCGAACCGGTAGTCGATTACGCTCTGGCCAATCGATTGCTGCTGTTCGACATCGACCGGCGGGACTGGTCCACCGAACTGTTGGAGCGGGCGGGGCTCGAAGCAGAACTGTTTCCCAAACCCGTTCAGGCAGGCAGTGATGCCGGACCTGTTTCCCCCCGGATAGCGGATGAATTAGGCCTTCCGAAAGAGACCAGAATCATCGTCGGCACCCATGACCAGTGTGCCAATGCCGTCGGAAGCGGCGTTATCGGCGACGGAAAGGCCATGTACGGTCTGGGAACCTTTAACACCGTTGTCCCGGTTACCCGCGGTCGAAAGGACCCTGAGGCAATGATGGCTCTGGGTCTCAATACCGAACATCATGCCGTCGCCGATCACTTTGTAAGCTTTATCTACAACCTCGGCGGGGCTATCGTAAAGTGGTACCGGGACACCTTCGCCGCAGAAGAACACCGGGCGGCCCAGGCAGAGGGGCGGGATATCTACCCCCGGCTCTTCGAAGAGCTGCCTGACGGCCCGAGCCGCACCCTCTGTATTCCCCATTTCACCGCCATGGGACCCCCCGATTACATAGACGACTCAACCGGCTTGTTTGCCGGCCTCTACCTCGACAGCAGCCGGGGAGAGATTTTGAAGGGCATTCTCGAAGGCATACTCTACGCGCACCGCTTGTGTCTTGACCGGCTGCCCGAGGCCGGAATCAACCTGCGCAGCTACACCGCCGTCGGCGGGGGAAGCAATTCCGACACCTGGGTACAGCTGGCAGCGGACATCCTTGGAAGATCGATCGAGAGACCGGCCGTCCTTGAAGGCGGCGCCCTGGGAACAGCAATCATAGCCGCTACCGGCAGCGGCCTCTATTCGGGCTTTCCCGAAGGAGTGGGGTCCATGGTCCACGAGGACCGTGTTTTCGAACCGGATTTGAAGATGACAGAGCGCTACCAGCAGCAGTTCGAACTCTTCAAGGAGCTCCTCGAAACAAGCCGCAGCGGGCTGCAGAAACTCTACCACCACCACACAGGATAATCCGGAAAATAATTGGGGAGGCCCAAAGGCCTCCCCATCATCAGAATCATCAGAAAAAAATATCCGACCTCAAGCTTCCTTCATATCTCCATCGAAGGCAATCTCCGAAGCTGAAAAATTGATATTCTTGACGAAGTCCGCAGATTCCTTCGCGCCGAACTCACGGTCCATACCATTGTCTTCCCATTCAATCGAAAGGGGGCCGCCGTAGTTTGCCGCATTGAGCTCGCGAATAATGTCTTCGAAGTTAACGTCTCCATGACCGATGGACCGGAAGTTCCAACCCCGCCGGGTGTCGCCGAAGGACAGATGAGAGCCGAGAATACCAGCTCTGCCGTCCAGGGTTACCGCTGCATCCTTCATGTGGACATGATAGATTTTCGAGGCGAAATCACGGATAAAGAGATCGGGTTTGACTCCCTGCCAGATAAGATGACTCGGATCGAAATTGAAACCGAGGGTAGGCCTGTTCTCGAACACCTCGAGCAGCTTCTGTGCGCTGTAGATATCGAAGGCAATCTCGGTCGGGTGAACCTCGAGTCCGAATTTGATACCCTGCTCGTCGAAGACGTCGAAGATCGGATCCCAGAGATCACGGATTTTCTTGAAGCCGGCGTCTACCATCTCTTCCGAGGTGGGCGGAAAAGAATACCAGAACTTCCAGATGGGTGAACCCATAAAACCGGTTACCACGTAGGTACCCATTTTCTTAGCGGCCTTGGCTATGAGCTTCATTTCTGAAATACCCCATTCCCGTATCTTCTCGGGCTTGCCGGCGAGCTCACTCGGAGCAAAGGCATCGAGCCGCTCGTCGTAAAGGTCACCGACGCACTGGCCGGGCAGATGCGCTCCCAGGGCCCAGCACCCCAGGTTGTATTTTTTGAGTATCTCTTTCTTTTTTTGGATATAGCCGTCGTCCTGGGCCTTCTCCGGCTCCATGTGATCACCCCAGCAGGCGAGCTCGAGCCCTTCGTATCCCCAGGAACTTGCCTTCTTGCAGATTTCTTCAAAAGGCAGATCGGCCCACTGGCCGGTAAATAGTGTTACAGGTCGTGCCATTTTACTTTCCTCCTCTAGAGAATCATGATATGTGTTGTGTACATGATAAATCATGGGTAAAAGAATGCAATGAAAAAAAGGATGAAACTTTTCCCACTCCAACCGAAAGCAGTTAGAATATCTTCCTGTCGAGCAGCCCCCGAAGGCTCAGTGAATTGAGAACCACGCTTACCGAACTCAAGGCCATTGCGGTTTCGGCTACTGCAGGGTGCAGAAAACCGAGGACGGCAATCGGGATTGCAATCACATTGTAGAGAAAAGCCCAAAAAAGATTTGCTCGTATTTTTCGAAAGGTGTAGCGGGAAAGACCCACCGCCTGGGCCACCCCCGCCAGACTCCTGGAAACGAGCGTAATGTCCGCTGCTTCAATGGCAATATCCGTTCCGGTCCCTACGGCGATGCCTACATCCGCCTGTTTCAGAGCAGGTGCATCGTTGATGCCGTCGCCGACCATGATCACCCGTTCTCCTTCCTGCTGAAACCGGCGGATAACATCGGTTTTATCCCCCGGGAGAAGACCTGCTCGAATTCGATCGACACCGACCTGTGTGCCGGCATAAGCGGCGGCTGCTTCATTGTCCCCGGTAAGCATAACAGTGGAGAGTCCGAGATCCCGGAGATAAGCGATCTGTTTATCCACCCCGGATTTTACAGGATCGGAAAGGGCAAAAAACCCGAACACCTGTCCCCTTGCTCCTTCCGGGCGGCCTGCAGCCTCCTCAGGGACCTGTTCCGCATGTTCTAGGAGCCCTACCGCTGCAATCGTCATCCCCTGATCGAGATAGGAAGCGGCCTCCCTCTGCAGATCCTGAACGGGAATTCCCTTTTCTTCGAGAAAGGCAGGAGAGCCGATATACACCATGTGCTCGTTATCAAGGCGGGCCTGGATACCCCGTCCCGGGACCGCTTCGACATCGGAGACCTCCAACCCAGATCCGCTCGAAAGCATATTATCTTCCAGCCAGGCCGTAACGGCGGCGGCCAGCGGATGCTCGGAGACACGCTCTACCGCATAGGCTGTGCGTAAAAACTCCTCACGGTCCACCCCGCCGACTGGAACTGCGGCATGAACCTCCGGCCGCCCACGGGTAATGGTACCGGTCTTGTCGAAAAAAACCGCCGTTGCTCCCCTGGCCCGCTGGATTGCTTCGCCGTTCCGGAAAAAGATACCCGAGGAAGCACCTCGGCCGAGCCCGACCATGAGGGCCGTCGGCGTGGCAAGACCGAGAGCACAGGGACAGGCAATGACCAATACAGAAACCGCAACAGCTACCGCCCGGGAAACCGGGTCGAGCCCGGTACTGACCCAAGGCAGAACCTGCGCGCCGGCAGTAGTAAAGACCGCTCCGATTTCCGGGGCCAACAGCCAAAAGAGAAGAGAGGCTGCCGAAATGAGCAGAACCGCCGGCACAAAGATCCGGGTAATGCGGTCAGCGAGATCCTGAACCGGAACGCGTGATGCCCCGGCCTCCTCGGTCATCCTCGCAATCTGTGCCAGAAAACCCTCATCGCCGGCCGCTTCCACTCGCACCACGATACTTCCGTTTTGATTTACCGTCCCGCCGATAACCCGGCTTCCCGGCCCCCGCTCTGCAGGAACAGGTTCTCCGGTTACCCAAGACTCATCGATACTCGTGGAACCGGTAACGATCTGACCGTCCACCGGCACCTTCTCTCCCGGTCTGACCTGTACGGAATTCCCGGGAACCAGTTCCTGCACCGGAACGAGCCTGCTCTGCCCCGATTCATCGAGAAGACGGGCCTCCTTCGCTCCCAGCTCCAAAAGCCCCCGAACGGCCCGATTCGCCTTTCCGCCTGCGGCAGCCTTCAAATATTCACCTATATAATAGATAGCCATGATCATGGCCCCTACGGAGGCAAAGGAAACCACCTCCATTCCCGCCAGAGCCAGCACTCCTGTTGCATAGGAAGCGACCGTACCGATACCGATCAGAGAATCCATGGTAAAACTCATCATCCGGAAAGAGATCAGTGTGGACTTGAGGACCGGATACCCGATCAGAAAGATCACCGGAAAGGCCAGGACGAGTCCCGGGATCACAGCGCTCCAGGCAGGCCAGCCTGCCGGCAGGACCTCGATATTCCAGACCATAGACAGCAGCATCCGTACCATCAGAGGAAGGGTGAGCGCCCATGAAATAATCAAGCGCTTTTTTAACGATTCGAGCTTCTCGTCCCGCTGTTCTTCCTGTTTTTTCCCGAGTTTATAGCCAGCCCGTTCAACGGCCTGCGAGACATCCTGGAGTAGATCGCCGGAAAGCTGCTCTCCATTGCCCTGCTTCTGCCGGCGCTCGTCTTCGATACTGACAATGGCCTTACCGCCTGCATAATTAACCGAGGCATCAGCAATAAACGGGAGATCTTTCAGTGCCTTTTCCACCCGCATAGCACAAGAAGCGCACGTCATTCCTTCAATTTTCAACTGCTGTTCCATACTCTTTTCCTTCCAGATCCGCGTTTTCCCACAGGCGGCATCAGAAACTGCCGCTCACTTATCTTGATCAATCTACTAATGTTTAGTGCAGAAGTGAAGGTTCCACAGCGGTTATCGTAGAAATTATCGAACAGGTGAAGGTATTTTTACCGACAGCGATTTTTCGTACGCCAACTCAGCCTGGCGGGAACCCTCTTCCCGGGACTCGAGTACCGCGAATTCTGTAAGGAGAAGGCTCTGGTCGTCGGACATGCCGGTGGAATCGAGTTTTTCGACCCGGTATTTTTCCGCCGCCGCGGAGCTGCGCGGCACCAGACCGTGGAGAAGCGAAGGGCCTTCCCAAAACAGTGGACCGAGTTCACCATTCAGACTCACCGTGAGTCCATACCGCACCCGGCTTTTTTGCAGCCGCCTGGGTATGGCCCTGCTGAACCGCTTTCGGGCGCCCGCATCGAACACCTCGCCGTTGGCCTTGATATCGATCCACAAGTCGGTCCCCGCCGAACGGAAGCGCCGATCCCAGTCGTCAAAAAAGGTGTCCCGGCACAGGGTAAAGGCGATTGTTGTCCCTTCAGACAGCTTTACAGGGCGGACATGCTGTCTTGGCCCGGACTGCAAATCGAGAAACTCCCGCTCAAAGGGGGTAAGATAGACCTTGTCCTGCCGGTACACCTTGCCCCCAGGACCATAGAGAACGGCGCGGTTTCTGAGTTCACGGTTTTCCGCCTCCCTCTGTTCAGGGCCGCTTGTAGCCGGACCACCGGCCGGCACCGGCACAAAGGTGCTCCCCCCGAGTATATAGGCAGGCCTGCCCTGGGCGCTTTGGAGAAAGCGGAGCGAATCCATCCATATTCGATCGAGGGAATCAGACAGCTCCTTTCCGTAATCAAGGAAAAACTGCCTGAGCGGCTGAGGCACATCTTTATAGAGGCCTTCGAGAAAGGTCAGCATCATGGAGGTATTCAGCTTTTTGTGGTCCTCCCAACCCGCCGCGGAGACCGCCTCGGAAACACCGAGCAAAGCACCGGTGTACTCGGGAAAGACCACCAGGTCGGCCCCCCCGTTCACGGCGATTTGTTTCATAATCCCCTTGACCTCAGCGGTAAAGGCTTCTTTTGAACGAAAGAGTTCAGGATTTGCCTCGAGCTGTACCGCCGCCACCCGAAACTCCCCTGCAGCCGCCGGGGCCGGAGGAAAAAAAGCGGCGAAAAGCAGCAGTCCAACAAAGAACAGCTTTCGAGTCTGCGGCCGGAAAAGAATAGACATGGGATACAAAGTATAGCATGATGGGCTTATCCATGAAACGGAATGAGTTCGCCTTTCTATGGCACGGAACCTTTCTGGCAGCCGCTGTCGTTTTCACCGAACTGAACACCGTGGTCCCTGGCCTTCTCATGACGGCCACCTCGAACGAAATCTACCTCGGCATACTCACGGCTATTACCATCGGAATCCCTCCGGTAATCCGGATCTTTTTCGGGGGTTTTTTGCACCGAAGGCCCAGGAAAAACCCTGGCTTTTGCTCGGCATACTGCTTCGTACCGCCGGGCTCTTCTCTCTTGGAATGCTTTTGCTGAGCTTCCAGGGCAGCTCCGCCATGCTCATTCTATCGCTGCTGTTGATCATGGGGGTATTCTCGTTCAGCGGGGCCTTTGCCGGCCTGAGTTACACCCATCTGCTCGGAAAGGAGATCGAACCCGCCCGACGCTCCTTCATTCTTTCGGGCAAGGAATTCGCCGGGGGAGCGGCAACCCTGGGATTCGGATTGTTGGCCAGATATATTCTCTCCGAAGCTGCCTACCCGAAAAACTACGCCTGGCTCTTTCTGATTGCCTCCGGACTGCTGGCAACAGCGGTCTTTGGATTCCTGCTTGTTCGCGAAACCCCTGATGCGCCGGGAGAAGCGGGAGGAAGCGGCGGGGAAGATCCCGGCAGAACAAAGAGCCGGCCGATACGGGACATGATGCGAAACATGGACCGGAACCTCCTGCGCTACATTCTGGTATTGAATCTTACCGGATTCAGCCTCGGCATAGCCCCCTTCTACATAGCCCTGGCAAAGCGCAGTTTCGGACTCAGCGGGGAACAGGTCGGTGATTACCTGATGCTTCAGATTGCCGGGGTCATTGTGGCATCCGTCTTGTGGTACCGGCTTAGCCGGGGACGGAGTTTTCGCCACGTAGTCAGGATCTGCATGATAGGCGCGGCTGTGCTTCCACTTTTTGCCCTGTTTGCCTCCGGCAAGAGTGTTACCCTGTACATCTTTGTCTTTCTCTGGGCGGGTTTTCTGCTCAGCGCACGCCGCATAGCCCTCGAAGGTCTGTTGATCGAGATCAGCAGCAATGAAAACCGGGTAATCTACAGCGCACTGGCGGGAGCATTCAGTTTCGTCTCGGCAGTTTTTCCTCTTGTATCAGGGTTTTTGATCCGGGGAGTGGGCTATCCTCCGATCTTTTTTCTTACCTCCGCCGCCGTACTTACCGCATTAATTCCTCTTGCAGGAATCCGGGCAAAGGAATAGAAATACAGACAGGAGCAAAGAGTAGAAGGACTCTAAAAAGCTGTGAAAAACGAAAACAACGGAAAGCTCATCCGCCGCATCATTATTGTTACCCTTGTTCTGAGCGTGATCTCGCTCTTTCTCGAACAAACAGCGGGTCTCACTCCTTTGTTACGGCTTTTAACCCAGGTTATAGACTTCACGATTCTCGCTCTGATTATTCTGGAAATCATACTCGACATCCGGGAGGCCCCGATCAAATCCCGCTTCCTGCGGGAAAACCTCTTCTCGGTCGGATTCATCACGGTCTATCTCATCCTCTTTATCATCAACAAGAGCCAGACACTGCCGACAGAGCTTACAGGAATCGCAGCCGGTAGGGCAGCAGGGGCAAACGCACAGGCCGCATTTTCCGCTGCCTCAAGTGCCGGCTCTACGAGTATCCTCGTCATCCGGAACCTCTTTTTAATATTCAAGGTCTTCGGGCGGCTCAGACGGCTGACAAGCTTTCTCCGGGATATTACGACTCATCCAGCCCAGACTATTTTGATCAGTTTTGTCCTGGTAATACTTGCCGGAACCCTCGGCCTTATGATGCCCTTTGCCACAACCGACGGCAACGGCCTGAGCCTTTTAGACAGTCTGTTCACCTCGACCTCGGCAGTATGTGTCACAGGCCTGATCGTAGTCGACACGGCGACTGCCTTCACAACCTGGGGGCACATATTCATTCTCGTCCTCATCCAAATCGGGGGGCTTAGTTTCATGATGCTCTCCTATTTTACAATTGTTCTATTCCGCCAGAAAATGCGGGTCGAAGACCGCTTCGTCCTCTCTTATATGCTGGAAGAAAGGAATATGCAGACTATTACGGAGAACCTCAAACGCATTGTGCTGTTCACCTTCGGCTTCGAACTGGCGGGTGTGTTGATTCTCCTGCCGGGCTTTTTAAAGGAGGCCCCGGAGCGGATAGTTGAATTGGCCGGCGGTTCCACGGAGGTATTACACCCTCTCTTTCTGTCGCTTTTCCATTCGATCTCGGCCTTCTGTAATGCCGGCTTCGCCCTCTTTTCCGACAGCTTCGAGGGTTTCCGCAGTAATCCCTTTATCAATACGGGCATAATGCTGATGATCGTATTCGGCGGCTTGAGTTTCGTCGTTTTCCTGAACCTTCAGGGCCGCCTCCGCTTTCTTTCGAAGCTCCGGCAGTTCCGCAGAAAGCTCCGCCGCATCGGGCCGGTGGGTACAACCAGCGAATCCAAACCGGAACCGGTAAAAATATCGCTCAATACCAAAATCGTTCTGATCATTACCGGCATCCTGATTTTTGCAGGCACATTTCTGTTCTATGGGCTCGAACATGGACGATCCATGACATCCTTTTCTCTGGGCGATCAATATCTGACCTCCCTTTTTCAGTCGATCACCCTCCGCACCGCAGGGTTCAATACAATCGGAATAGGCGGGCTGCACCGCACCACCTACCTGATAATGATGATCTTCATGTTCATCGGAGCAGCCTCCGGGAGTACGGCCGGAGGAATCAAAATCAACTCTCTGGCGGTAATCGGAGCGAGGATCCGATCCAGCCTTCGCAACCAGGAACAGACCATTCTTGCAGGCACCAAAATCAACGAGGCCCTGATTCATAAAGCCTTCTTGATTCTGGTTTTCGGAATTTCCCTGGTTGGTCTGGGCACAATCATCCTATCCGCCACCGAATCTATGCCGCTGGTCGAATTAATGTTCGAGTCGGTCTCAGCCTTCGGCACGGTTGGTCTTTCGACCGGGGTCACCCCCTCGCTGAGCCCTGCAGGAAAAATTGTCATTATATTCCTGATGTTTCTCGGTCGGCTCGGCCCTCTGACCGTTTTGGCGGCTTTCGGCAGACCGGCGAAAATCCGTAATGTAACATATCCCCAGGCGCAAATATCACTGGGGTAGGAGGAAAAATTGGCAAAAACCAACTACGAAAAAATCTTTGCCGTCATCGGCCTGGGAAACTTCGGCTACCAAATCTGCGAAACCCTTGCCCAGCAGGGAGGAGAGGTCATCGCCGTTGACAACCGGAGCGAGGTTGTCGAGAGGATCAAGAATATCGTCAGTCAGGCCATCCTGGTGGACACCACGGATCCGGAATCAATCTCCTCCCTCCCCCTCAACGATGTAGACGTTGCGATCATCGGTATCGGGGAGAATATCGAAGCAAACATCCTCACGACCGCTCTACTCAAACAGTACAATATACCCCGCATAATCGCCAGGGCCGTCACCCCTATCCACGAAAGAGTGCTGCGCCAGATAGGGGCCCACGAAATCATCAATATCGAAATCAACGAAGGCAAAAGAATTGCCCAGAAACTGATTGCACCGGAGATCCTCGATCAGGTCCCTCTCTCCGAAAGCGACAGTGTTGCCGAGGTTTTCGTACCAGACAACTTTGTAGACAAAGACCTTAAGAGTCTCGATCTCCGGAATAAAATGAATATCAATGTTATCGCCCTCAAGCGCAAACATCGAAAGGTGGATGAGGCAGGAAATCCTGAAAGCAGCGAAGAGCTCATCTTTCCGGCCGGAGACGACGTCCTTCAGGGAGATGATATCTTGATCCTCGTAGG
The DNA here is from genome assembly GCA_021736255.1 of Spirochaetales bacterium. Classification (GTDB taxonomy): domain Bacteria; phylum Spirochaetota; class Spirochaetia; order JAIPGG01; family JAIPGG01; genus JAIPGG01. The sequence continues at coordinate 26,170 of JAIPGG010000018.1, forward strand.
AAGAAACAAAGACATCACAAACTTTACACGCGTTAAACGGGGGAAATAATGCAGTTATTTGTCGGGCGGAAGATTCTGATTCTGTTCCTGCTCGTAGCTGTCTCAGCGACAGCGGGGCTCGGGATAGCAGGGTACCAGGTGATGATGGATAGCGGAGCAGGCACCAAAGATAGCGAAATAATCGAATACCCGTCCGAAAAGGTAAAGGCTGAACGCCACCTTTTTTCAGCCCTCATCGCCGTTGTGGCGCTTTTGATCATCTTCCTCCTGATCATCCTGCGAAGTGTACGGATAAACAACCTGCTCGACCGAATTATCGATCAAAACCGGGAAAACTATTTCTCTCCCGATTATGCTGTCAAAACGCTCGGGCGTCTTGGGGAAAAGATCGTCGAGATCCAGAAACATGTCCTGAAGGTATCCGCCCTCAAGAGCATCAAGCTTTCGGCCCAAAAATCCCTCCTGGAAACGGTTTTAAAACTGAGCGATGTTCCTTTCCTGATAATCCTCCCGGACGGGCAGATCGTCTATGTTTCAAGCGGGTTTTTAGAAACTCGTAGCCTCGAGGCGCTCGATGTTGTCGGTGAACAGCTCGCTTCGGTCCTTGCGGAAATCGACCTTCCCAAAGCCTTATTCGAGATAGAAAGCACCGGCAGCTTCCATGAAGCTGAGGGAGAAGAAGAAAACCACATCTGCCTCCCGATATTCGACAGCCGGAGCGAGATCGGTTTCCTTCTCATCATTCCCCGAAGGGAGAAACTCCTCGACCGTCTGCCTCTAAAAAAAGAAAGGGGTGGAAACCGGCGTTCAGGGCATAGCGAAAAGGATCAGCCTCCAACGGAAACCCGAGCCTCTGTTCAAAGCACATCAGCGGGCAGAGGAAAACTTCTGGGGCTTATCAACAGGACCCTCCGGAAAAAATAATTGTCCACCTTTGTTTTCCGGTCTATGATAAGAGAACACACATTTATCAACATTCGGGGGTTGCCATGAAGCGTACCATTCTTGCTCTACTTGACGAGGCGGCACAGAATTTTCCCGACGAGAGTTTTGTCGCCCGGAAAACCGACGAAGGCTGGGTTGAAACCCGTTTTCCCGAGGTCCGAAGCCGGGCGAGGGCACTGGCGGCATCATTTGTCGTGCAGGGAATCAAAGAGGGGGACCGCATCGCCATCCTCTCGGAGGGATCGCCCGAGTGGGTGATAGGCGAGATGGGAATTCTTACCGCCGGCTGTGTTTCGGTACCGCTCTCCATAAAACTGATGGCCGAGGAGATACCCTTCAGGCTCAACCACTCCGAATCCAAGGTCCTTCTTACCTCGGTGAACCTGATGCCGAAGGTGCTTTCGGTAAAAGACAAGTTCGAACACGAGGTAATGATCGTCTGCCTCGATCCGAAAAGCGAAGAAAGCGAAAAGATGGTTTCAGAACATAATCTAAAAACAGGTACGGATTTCTATTACTTCCAGGATCTGCTCGACCAGGGCAGCGAAGCCGATTTCGAAACCGCGGCCGAGGTAGGCCGGCGCTCGGAAGCTGTGGATGAGAACACCATCGTCACCATCTCCTACACCTCGGGGACAACCGGCAACCCGAAGGGAATCATGCTGACTCACGCAAATTACTTCGTAAACAGCGAAGACGCGATCGAAATGTTCGAGGTACCGCCGAAAGAGTATTCAACCCTGCTTATCCTGCCGTGCGACCACTCCTTCGCCCACACCGTGGGAATCTTTTCGGCCCTCAGGAGGGGCATAAGCCTGTATTTCGTCGACGCCCGCGGCGGTTCCCTGGCGATTCTCAGGAACATCCCCGTAAATATACGAGAGACCGATCCGGTCTTCCTGCTCACCGTCCCCTCCCTCTCGGGAAATTTCATGAAAAAAATCCGGCAGGGGGTCGAAGAAAAGGGCGGTTTTGCCTCCTGGCTCTTCCACACCGGATTGAAGGCGGGGATTCGCTACCACGGCGACGGGTTCAGGCGGCCTTCCTTTTTTATCCGCGCCGTTAACCTCATTCCCTACCGGATTGGTGAAGCCCTGGTCTTCAAGAAAATCCGGAAGATATTCGGGAACAGACTGTCGTTTTTTGTCGGCGGGGGCGCTCTCCTCGAAATCAAGCAGCAGGAGTTCTTCAACGCCATCGGCATCCCGGTCTTTCAGGGCTATGGGCTGACCGAAGCGGCTCCGATCATCTCGTCCAATACCCCTTCCGTTCACAAATTCGGCACCTCAGGAAGGATCGCTCCGTCGGTCGAGTGCAGAATCCTCGATGAAGAGGGGTCGGACTGCCCCGCCGGTGTCCGCGGGGAAATCGTAATACGCGGGGAAAATATGATGGCCGGGTATTTCCGAAACGAAAAGGCGACCGCCGAAACCATCCGGGACGGCTGGCTTTATACCGGCGACCTGGGGTACATGGACGAAGACGGATTTCTCAATGTCGTCGGCCGGGAAAAGGCACTGCTCATCTCTTCGGACGGGGAAAAATACTCACCCGAAGAGATCGAAGAGGCGATTACCGCCACCTCCCCGCTGATAGACCAGGTAATGCTCTACAACGACCACCGAAAATATACTACCGCTCTGGTTGTCCTGGACGAACAGGCAGTGGCCGGCCTGGTCGGCGATGAAAAGATAACCGATCCGGCAAAGCTCCTGGAAAAGATACGTGATTCGCTCTATGCATTCCGGAACGATCCAAATTATCAGGGCCGGTTTCCCTCTCTCTGGATCCCTCACACCTTCAGCATTCTCCCGGAACCCTTTACCGAGGAGAACCGGATGATCAATTCTACGATGAAGATGGTCCGCTACAAGATCGTCGAAGCCTTCGAGGAGGAACTCGACTTCCTCTACAGCAATGAGGGATACAACTGGCAAAACCAGCGGAATATCGAGCGGTTGAAAAAATTCTTCGCCGAAAATTCATAAATTCGGCGAAAATCCTTGATTCTTCGTGATTCTTCCGCTATTTTGTTACCGTCCGTTCGGTAAGTTACCGTCTGGTCGGTAACAAATAACGCAGAAAGGAAGAGCAATGACGAAACGAGAAGAGCGGAAGAAAGAGATCATGGATACCGCCTTCCTGGAGTGGTCGAACACTCTCTATCAAAACACCAATCTCAATCAGATAGCCTCCTCTATGGGTATGACCAAACCCGCTATCTACCGCTACTTCAAAAGCAAGGAACACCTGATCCAGGCTATGGACCGCAGACTGATAGAAGAATACGTTCGGATGCACGAAGAACTGTTCAACCAGCAAAGCATCGGTTCGGTCCGGGAATTGATCCGCACCTTTGTCCGATTCCATTACGAGTTTTACCGTAACAGACCCGGCTATTATCTTTTCTACCTCATGAACACCATGCAGAAACAGTTCAGCGAGCGCAAAGAGGTAAAGCGGATTACCAACCGGCTGGTATCTTTTTTTCAAAAGCATCTTTCTGCCGAGGGCATCCCGTGGCAGGACGACTGGGGCTACAGCTTTTTTCATTTTCTCTACTCCACAACGATGTACTGGCAGGCCCCCCTCTTTATTCCGGCCGGGTTCATCCGTTATCCGAGCGAGGAGGAAGAGCCCGCCCGGATCAGCGGCTCGGCCGAGAACACCACACCTGCCCAAGCAGGTACTCCCCGCGGGGAGAATAAGGGGCCTGACGAACAGCCTCCCTGCGCCGACTCCGATCCGGAAGAAATCCAGACTATTATAGAGACCATCGTCATGGAGGGAATGCTGCGGGAACCGAGTCCTTCAACCGGGCGGCTTGCCGTCCTTCAAAACGATTGTGTAGTCAAGCCCGAGGAGATGCCCGAACCCCACCGGCTCTTTACCGCCATCGAACAGGCCGTTGCGGAGAAGGGCTTTGAACACGCGAGCCTCGACGAGATTGCCCGCCGGGCAGGAATGACCAAGAGCAGCCTCTACTTCTATTTCGACAACAAGGAAAACATGCTCGCAAGCATGGTGCACCGGGAACAAGAAAAATTCCTGGAACTCATAACAAAACGGAGGGAAACCTGCGCCACACCTGCCGAGAGTTTTTTCTGTTACATGGTCAGCTCGGCAACCTTCTCGCTCAACAACCCGAGCCTGCTGACGGCATACAACTGGGTCCGGTATCAGAACATCGATTTTCGAAAACCCAGACCCACCGAAGATCTTCTGCAAAAGGTGTTCCGGTTTGTCCGTGAGGCGATCGACCACTCCCAGCTGACCATCAACAATCTCGATTACCGGCTCATCGGCTCCTATCTGCATATGATTACCTTTTACCTCGTATTAGAGGGACACGACACCGGAAGACACACAGAAGAGATACTGAATTATATCCTGCATCTGTATAACCTATTTTCGAAGGGACTCGAAGGGAGAATGTCATGAAACGAACAGCAATTTTGAGCGCAATAATACTCGTTGCGGCGGCCGTACTGCTGCCGGCACAGGAAACCGGCCCGCAGGAAACCGGTGCGGCAGCGGGAATGGACCTGGAAACGAACGACGAGGGAACCCTCACTCTGGATGCACAGACCGCCGTGGCCCTCGCTCTCCGCAGCAACCTGGGGATCGAATCGGAAGAGCTCTCGGTGGAAATGAAAAAGCGGACCAAGGATATGGTCTGGAACCGCTTCGTACCGAAAGTGAGCGTTGGGGGGACTCTCTCGAGAATGAACGAGGAGCAGACGATGTCGGGACTGGCGCCGATTGAATCAACGTTTAACCTGGCTACCGGCGGTTTCGACGAAGTCGCACCCTACGAAATCGAACAATCACAGTGGAACATCTCCGGCAGGCTGAACGTGAGTCTGGACCTGACCATGCAGCTGTTCTACGGGATCAAGGCGGCAGCACTCGACTACCGGGCGGGGATGCTCTCGCTGGAGACCGCCCGGAAGAAGCTCGAACGGGATGTACAAAAAAGCTTCTACGAGCTTTTGGTGCTGCAGCAGAATATCAGCTACATGGAGGACCAGATCGAGAATGCCCGGGACCGCTACCGGCAGGCCCAGGCCAACTACGAGGCGGGGCTGGTCGACGAGTACACCATGCTCAGCGCCCAGGTCGCACTGGAAAATCTCAAACCGGGCCTCGAAGAGATACTGAACGGTTACCAGGCCGCCCTCATGGGCTTCAACCAGACCCTCGGTCTCGAGCTCACCACGGACGTGGAGCTGGAAGGATCGATAGAACCCGAGACCTTCACCTTCGACGGGGAAAAGCTCATCGACTCCTTTCTCCTCGACCGCCTGGACATCCAGAGTCTGCGGCAGACCATCAAGAGCCTCGAAAACAGCAGAGACCTCACCCTGGGAGGCCTCTATCCGATTTTGAGTCTCAGTTTCTCCATGGATCCGACCTTTACCGGCGATCCCTTTGCCGACCCCTGGTTCGACAACATCGGGGACGACTGGATGCAGCCCAGCGGCATGTTCGCCGTTACCATCACCTGGCCCATCGGGGAGCTGCTACCCTTCTCTCAGACTCAGACCGAGGCAAAGAATAAGGAAACCCGGATCAAGCAGACCCGGGTGAACCTGCAGCAGGCCGTGCAGGGAGCCGAGATGGAAGTCCGCAGCCTCCTGATGAGCCTGGATAAATCCCGGCGTTCTCTCGAAACCCTGGAATTGAATGTACAGCTGGCCCAACGGGCCTACGATCTGGCGGAGACCGCTTATAATGCCGGAAACAAAGAGCTTTTGGAGGTCCAAAACGCGGAACTGGAACTGCAAAAGGCAAAAAACGAACTCCTGAGCGAAAAGGCGAATTATCTCAAAGGCCTTCTCGACCTGGAATATGCACTCAACACGAGCATGGAAGAACTGGAGGAAATATCCAATGAAAGCTGATCGAAACAGCCGAATCTACAGCGGAGTCGCCCGAAGCACGGGAGCCGCAGAAAAACACCGAAGCAGTATCCGGGCGGCATTTCTGCTGCTGTTAACAGGTTTGCTGTTTGCCGCGGGAACCGCCTACGGAATGGGCGGACAGGAGGCCTCCGAAGAGGAAGGCCGGAAAAGCGAGCAGGCAGGCGCCGCCGGGGGAAACGGGGCGCAGACCGTGGATGCAGAAGGGGTGGACTCAGTCTACGCGGTGAATACGACCACCGCCGTCTCGGGGCAGATCAAGGATTACATCAAGGTAAACGGCGATGTAGAAACCCAAACCAGCGTGGACGTCTATGCCGACACATCGGGCAAACTGATACGGATTTTCGTCGGCATCGGCGACACGGTCCGCAAAGACACCGTGATTGCCGAGGTCGATCCCTCGAAGGCGGGCATGAACTTTGTTGCGAGCCAGGTCAAGGCGCCGATAACCGGGACCATTACCCAGATACCCGCTCGAATCGGACAAACGGTGAGCCCTTCGGTCCCGATCGCCAAGGTGAGCCGGACCTGGGACCTGGAGATCTCCACGGAGGTCTCCGAACGATTCATCTCTCGCATGGAAGAGGGACAACCGGCGATACTCAACTTTGCCGCCTATCCGGGTGAAACCTTCAGAGCCCGAGTTACCGAACTGAGCCCGGTGGTGGATCCTGTCAGCCGGACAATGGGCGTAACCCTGGAGCCGGAGGACGGCTATGAGCGTATCAAACCGGGAATGTTCGCCGAGGTAAAGATCATCACCCAGGCAAAAGAGGGAGTCGTCAAAATCCCTGCCGAATGCATGGTCAGCCGCTTCGGCAAGTACTTCGTCTTTGTCGTCAAGGAAGACGGAACCGTAGAACGCAGGAATATTACCCCCGGCATCCAGATCGACCAGAAACTCGAAGTAACCGAAGGCCTCGAAGCGGGAGAAGAGATCGTCATCCGCGGCCAGACACTCCTCGAAGACGGTGTCCGGGTGAAAGTCATCGATCAGGTACCTCCGCTGAGCCAGGCGGATGTGATTGAATAGTAAACCCACGGAACAGGAGCTCTCATGAGTATTACGAAAACAGTCGTCAAAAGGCCGACTACCATATTTATCATATTTGCCATCCTCATCGGCCTCGGAGTCTATTCCGGCTCGGACCTTGCCATCGACCTTTATCCGGAAATCGAACCGCCGGTTTTGCTGGTCTTCACCGATTATGCCGGAGCCGGCCCGGAAGAAGTGGAAAAATCGATTACCCGGCCGCTCGAAGGGGTTCTGAGCAACGTAAGCAATATCGAGGATATTAATTCGACTTCATCGGAGGGGTCGAGTCAGGTTACCGTGGAATTTGCCTATGGGACAAACATGGCCGAAGCGGCCAACGAGATACGGGACAAACTCGAATACATAAAGCCCTACCTTCCCCAGGAAGCAGAGTCTCCGATGATATTCAAGTTCGACCCTTCCATGATTCCCGTCATGGGGCTGGTAGTGGAAGGAAACCGCACGCCCGAAGAGCTTCGGCAGATCTCCGAAGACATCGTTCAACCGCGTCTCGAACAGGTAGAAGGAGTTGCCCTCACCAGCGTAACCGGCGGGAGGGAACAGGTAGTGCGGGTGGAAATCCCCCAGAACCGGCTTGCCGCTTACAATCTGCCGCTTACCCAGGTGGCCAACATGCTGCGGGGCCAGAACGTTCAGATCAGTGCGGGCAGCATAACCGAAGGGAACAAGAACTACCTGATCCGCACCTCCGGTGAATACCAGAGCATCGACCAGATCAAAGACACGGTAATCGCCTACAAGGCCACCGGCACCCAGAGCGGAACAGCGGGAGCTATGGGCGGGTCAGCTTCGGCCATGGGCCCCTCCGGGACCGGCCAGACCGTAGTGCGCCTGAGAGATATTGCCAATGTCTTCGAAAGCTACCGTGAACAGCAGAGTTCTGTTTTCATTAACGGCAAACCGGGTGTATACGTGACCCTTCAGAAGCAGAGCGGAACGAACTCCGTCCAGACAGCGGAAAATGTGCGGGCCAGAATGGACCAGATCAACAACGAGGTACCGGTCGGCATCCAAATCAAAGAGATATTCAATACAACAGATATTATAAAAACCTCGATCGCCCAGGTTTCTTCCTCGGCCATCTACGGAGCCCTTTTTGCCGTTATCGTCCTTTTTATTTTTCTGCGAAGCCTCAAGAGTACTTTCATAATCGGCCTTACCATACCGGTTTCAATTGTCATCACGTTGATGCTCATGTATTTCGCAGGACTCACCCTGAATATTATGACCCTGGCAGGCCTCGCCCTCGGGGTAGGTATGCTTGTGGACAACTCCATCGTTATCCTGGAAAACATCTTCAGATACCGGGAAAAGGGGACCAAGCTCACCGCATCGGCCATTCTCGGAAGCCAGGAAATGATAAACGCCATTGTCGCATCCACCCTGACAACCATCAGTGTTTTTGCTCCGGTAGCACTGTTCAAGGGGCAGCTGGAGTTCATCGGCGAGATGTTTGCAGGTCTTGCTTTTACCGTCGTTATCTCGCTGGCTTCCTCGCTCTTTGTGGCCATGCTGTTGATTCCGGTCCTAGCCAGCCACTTCTTTCCCATCCGTTCAAGGCGTCAGCGTCCTCTCCGCGGGCTGATGAAGGTACTCGACAATTTGATGGCGGGCCTTTTCTATAGACTGGATAACGGATACAAAAAGATACTCGCCGGTATCCTGCGATTCAGATGGATTACCGTGGGTATTGTCGTCGCCGCCTTCATGTCCAGCCTTCTGCTAATTCCACAGATAGGGTTCGTCTTTCTGCCGACCATGGAGCAGGACTCGGTCGAGGTATCGGTCGAAATGCCCCTGGGGACAAAGCTCGAAGTTACCGAGACGGTACTGAAACAGCTCGAAACCATCATCAAGGACGAGGTGGAAGGCTATACCGATATCATCGTCGAGGCAGGACAACGGGGCTTTTTCGGCTTTCTCGGCTCGATTCAAGCTCACAAGGGGAATCTGAGGGTACTGTTACCTGAATACGATGAACGGATCGACAGCTCGGAGGAGGTAAAGAGAAAACTCAGAAGTCATTTCAATGAGTTTCCTTCAGCGAATTTCTCATTTTCCTCCGGCGGGGGCGGCGGCTTCATGGGAGGGGCATCGCCCATCGACGTGATGGTAAAAACCGAAGACCTGGAAAAGGGCCGGGACATTGCCTACAGGATCCGCGATCTGATCAGTGACAATGTACCGCGGGTAACAGAACCCACCGTCGACTTCAAAGAAGGGGTTCCGCAGATAGAAATCTTCGTCGACCGGGACAAGGCCTACTCCCTCGGCTTGAACATCAACAACATCGGCCGGGAAATACAGGCCAACATAGACGGGATTACCGCATCCAAGTTCCGTAAGGGCGGCTCGGAATACGACATCCTCGTCATCCTCGAAGAAGAAGACCGCAATGAACTCCCCGACCTCCAACAGATATTCGTTCAGAATGCCACGGGGCAGAAGATAGCCCTTTCGAATTTTGCACGCCTCGAACGGACTACCGGTCCGATAAGCATCAGCCGGGAAAACCAGAGCCGGGTCATCCACGTAACCGGCGGACTCAAGCCTGGAGTGCCGGTAAACGAAGTGGAACTCCAGATCAGGGACCTGATCTCCCGGGAGATCCCCGCCGATGAAGAAGTGGTCATCGAGTTTTCCGGAGATTATGCCGACCTGCTAAAATACGGGACGAAGTTCGGAATAATATTCCTTATATCAATATTTCTCGTTTTCGGCGTAATGGCCGCCCAGTTCGAATCGTTCCTCGACCCCTTTATCATACTGTTCACCATGCCGCTTACCATCATCGGAGTACTTTTGATACACTGGTTTACCGGCGAAATCCTGAGTATCTTCACTGCCGTAGGAATGGTCATACTGATCGGTATTGTTGTAAACAACGGTATCGTGCTGGTGGACTACATCAACCTGCTGCGCAAACGAGGTATGTCTATCCGGGAAGCGATTATCGAAGGAGGCGGCAACCGTCTGCGCCCGATTCTCATGACCACCCTGACCACCGTATTGGCGCTGATACCTCTGGGCTTCTTCGAAGGAGAAGGGGCGGACCTGGTCAAACCCATCGGGCAGAGTGTCGTCGGCGGATTGTCGGTCAGCACCCTGCTTACCCTCTTTCTGATTCCCGTACTCTATTCACTCTTTAACAACTTCACCTCCAAACGGGCACAGAAGAAAGAAGCCAAGAAGGAAAAACGCAGACAGCTCCGCAGAGAAGCGGCCCAAACAAACGCCGGACAGACCGGAAGCATCGACCAGGGAGGGGCTCAGTCATGAGTGAAAATTACCAGAAACGGATAGAGATAATAGCAAACCGTTCGATCCAGGAAGACCTTTTCGAAGCCTTCGAAAAGCGGGAAATCGTGAAGCACTACACCCTGGTGCCCGTCGCCTTCGGCGTCGGGCGTCAGGGGCCCCGCATGGGAGATCACATCTGGCCGGAAGAAAATTTCGTCCTCACAGTGTACTGCAGCGAAGATGAAGCACAAAAAATCCGGGAAACAGTGAACGAGATCAAGAATTTCTTTGTTCAGGAAGGAATCAAACTCTTCGAGATAAGCCTATAGCACGGGGCTGCAGGGCGGCCCCGGCTGCCGCTTGCAGCTCAGGTCCCGGTCGGGAGACCCGGGCTGCCGCTTGCAGCTCTGGTCCCGGTCGGAGACACAGGCTGCCGCTTGCAGCTCTGGTCCGCGTCGGAGACACAGGCTGCAGGCCGGGACGCCCGGGTCGGGGGCGCGGACCCCCGGCTGCCGCTTGCAGCTCTGGTCCCGGTCGGAGACCCCGGCTGCCGTGTGCAGCTCTGGTCCCGGTCGGAGACACGGGCTGCCGCTTGCAGCTCTGGTCCCGGTCGGAGACCCCGGCTGCCGCTTGCAGCTCTGGTCCCGGTCGGACCCCCGGCTGCCGTGTGCAGCTCTGGTCCCGGTCGGAGACCCCGGCTGCCGTGTGCAGCTCTGGTCCCGGGCGGAGACACAGGCTGCAGGCCGGCCTGCCCGGGTCGTGAGACCCGGGCTGCCGTGTGCAGCTCTGGTCCGGGTCGGAGACCCCGGCTGCCGTGTGCAGCTCTG
>JAIPGG010000100.1 GCA_021736255.1 Spirochaetales bacterium
TAGATCGCTTTTCCCTCATCGTTAGCCCCATCCTTTTCCTCCACAGGCCATCTTCTTCTCCCTGTGGATAATTTGTTAGGGTTAGATTTTTCGATGAGGCAATTCTTTTTTTGGGTTAGATTTTTAATGAGTCAACGCGTGCGCTTGACAGCGGCGAGAGCTTCAAGCTACTATTTTCCCGCCGATGCCCAGGTGGTGAAATTGGTAGACACGCTAGGTTCAGGGTCTAGTGGCTTTGCGGCCGTGGGGGTTCGAGTCCCCCCTTGGGCAGATTTTTTAGATAAGATAAAGTTTTTTCCGGCGGTCAAATAGACGGCCTTTCGATTAGAATGTTTTTACATTCTTCCCAGATCTTTTGCCTTTAGCTGGCATTGGTACAACAAAACTACAACAATTTTTTCTTTGTCATGATGCCTGGCTGGAAAATCAGGCTTTTTTGTTTTATTATAAGACATGCCTGTCCTTAGCCGTTTTTATGGGATTATAATTTACATGAACTTTCGTGATCATGAACCGCCTCACTTCCATGCACGATACGGCGGTATGGAGGTTTTGATAGAGATAGAAACAGGCAAAATTAAGGGTGAGATGTCGAAAAGAGCACTCAATCTTATTTTCGAATGGATGGAATTTCATAAACAAGAGCTCATGCTGGACTGGGAGAAGGCCAGAGCGAAAAAAAGCCTGGATACTATCGAACCCCTTCCCTGAGGAGGTAAAGAAATGATGTTACATGTGGATAACTTCGAAATGAGCGGCAACTACAAAATGAACCTGTGGTTTAACAATGGTGAAACCGTAGAAGTGGATTTGAAAAATGAACTGGAGGGAGAAATATTTGAACCGCTCAAGAAACCTGAATATTTTAAAAAAGCCTATCTAAATAAAGAAACCGGCACAGTTGAGTGGCCGAACGGAGCGGATTTTGCCCCAGAATTTCTTCTCGAGTTAGGGAAAAAACAAACAAAAAGAAGCGCGTGAGTCCTTTTTTGGCTTATTGGGTTTTTTAGCTCGATATAAGTGTTATTTTTTTGTTTTCCAGTATCCCGGTTCTTTGTAAAGATGCATTGCCCCGAGAATGTATATTTCGTCACCTTCTATCGAATACAGTATGCCGAAGGGGAATCTGTTGATCAGGGAGCAGCGAATCTCATCGCACATCTTTTGCTTTCCGAAGGCATGGACTACAACAAAAATACAACAGGTTGTATTTTAATCACACACTATTTCAATGTAGCAAGAAAGTAAAATATGGATATTTATATTATACTTTTAGCTTGTAAAGTATAATAAGATCTCTTATAGTATACTCTTATGGAGCAGACTATGGATTTAAGGGATTTTGTTGCCGGCTCGTATAAGAGGGGCTATCACTACACATATTTTTTACCGGAAAAAATCAATCATCCCTTTGTTTGTTCCGACGCAGAGATTAATAATAGTCTGGAAAAGGCCTCATTGAAGCTGGGTGAACTCAACTCTTTTTCCAAACTGGTCCCCGACACCGGAATGTTCATTATAATGCACATTTTCAAGGAAGCGGTAGTATCCAGTAGAATAGAAGGAACCAGAACAAATATCGAGGAAGCACTCATAGGGAAACAGGACATCGATCCCGAAAGAAGGGATGATTGGCAGGAGGTTAATAATTACGTCGAGGCGATGAATACCACCATCGATGAGCTGAAAAAGCTCCCCCTGTCTTCACGACTTATCAGGAACGCCCATAAGATTCTTCTATCCAGTGTGAGGGGAGAGCAGAAAAATCCGGGAGAATTCAGACGATCCCAGAACTGGATAGGCGGGGTAAGTATTTCTGATGCGGTATTCATCCCACCGGCTCATGATGAGCTTCCGGAACTTCTCGGCGATTTGGAGGAGTTTCTCAACAATAATCAGCTGGCAATACCCCATCTTATACGAATTGCTATCGCTCACTATCAATTCGAGACCATTCATCCCTTTCTCGATGGAAACGGCAGGATTGGACGTCTTATGATCACCCTTTACCTGGTCTATAGTGGTGTTCTCGACCAACCGCTATTGTATCTCTCGGATTTTTTCGAAAGAAATAAGACCCTCTACTATGATAATTTGACATTTGTTCGTACTAAAAACGATCTCGGGCAGTGGATACGTTTTTTTTTGGCTGGTGTGACTGAAACAGCCGAAAATGCGGTCGCCACTCTTCATAAAACATCGATCTGAAAACTGATATAGAAAAAAACAGGATAATGGGGATGGGAAAGCGGTCGCGAAAGGCTATGATGCTCTTGACTCACCTATTTAAAAACCCGGTTATAAACGTGAAGGAGGTTCAGTCTATTACGAACCTGTCCCCGAAAGCTGCCAACGATCTGGTTCAGGTGTTCATTGAAAACAAAATCCTCAAAGAGATTACCGGCTACCGGAGAAACAGAGTTTTTGCATTCAAGGATTATATCAAGCTGTTTTAACACCGCTGGGTGGCAACGGTGATATGGAGGTTTTGTTGGAAATGGGTCTTTCGAGAAAGCCCGTGACGGCGTTTTCTCAAGGAATGTGGTACTCAGGTGCTCCCTGGATTTCTTCCCCTTGGATTCCTTAAAAAACTATGCCTGGCCCTCGCTCACATCTGCTCTCTCCTCGAGGATGTTGGTATTATACATTTTCCTGGTAAATTCGAGGGAAAAGCTGTCGGCCATCACCCCGCTCACCTTGTCGGGATACGTGAGTGCTGTTTTGAGGGCTATAACCGCTCCTCCGCTCGCTCCGGCCAGGGAGATACTCGATCCGAGGCACCGGTACCGAGAAAGTCAAGAGATGCCGCGAGGTAGCGCTCGGCGTATCTGTGCACATTCCTCCGGTGGACTGCTGAGGAGGCAGTGTATCCTGGAAGGAAGATAATCGGCCTGCCTGAACCTTCAGAAATGAATAGCATACACATCTCCCCGGTTAAGAGCAATATAATATGTGTTCGAGATTCTGCGGCCTGGTCTCCCGCTGCGCATGTTGCTCGGTCATGCATCCATGGAGGTCAGCGCCTTAGCTCGATAAGCAAAGTTGTTGAAGGTGCTCCCGATTCGAGCCTCTCACGTCGAACTGTTCATAGCCGTCTCCTTTTACTCAGCCCCTGCTCATCAATACCTGCGAGAGTTCCCGACCCTTGTGCATCATGGAGCCCTCCGCCAGTCGCTTGAATCCGTTCCGCTCGTAGAACCGGATCGCCTCTTCGTTATCCCGGTTCACGTGGAGGTAGAGCGCACCGTGCTCTGAGGCTATCTGCTCAATCATCTCGCTTCCGAATCCCCGGCCGCGCTGTTCCGAGTCTACGCTTATGGTGTGGATGTAGTAGCCGTTCTCATCTTCGGCGGCAGGCATCATTTTGTCCATGCGAACAAAGAGCGGTATTCGAGCGAGGAAGCGGAAGAAGCCCATGGCACGGGCGAAATCCTTGCCCGACTTCCGGTCGATCTCCGTCTTCTCCGAGATGGGGAAACCCACGATCACTCCCACGAGGCTCGCTTCGTGGATCGCGCACCGGGTGTACCGGGAGTCGAAATAGTTGTCGCCGAGCCGGATCAACCTCTCGACTGCGGCTACTGCGTTCTTCCCGTATACGAGTGTGTTGAATACCGGATCGGACTGGAAGATCAGCTGCGCGACGGTGTGCTCGTCGTGCTTGCCGCTGTCATAGCTCTCGAGATGGGCTGCCATATTCTGCCTCCTGCTGGGCTGCTCGTTTTTTATGGACCACATGTCCCATAGCTTGCAATACCCAATTCCAGAATTGAGTATTGACACGTGTCAGGTTACAAAATAGTATCGTATTAAATGATAAAATCCTTCAAACATAAGGGATTGAAAACCTTTTTTGAAACAGGTTCAAAGAAGGGTAGTATTCCGGAACATGCGTCTAGAATAGCGAGAATTCTGGATAGGCTGGATGCATCAATTGCTCCCGGCGATATGGCATTACCTGGGTATTATCTTCACCAATTGTCGGGGCAAGAGAAAGATACTTGGTCTGTGAGGGTGAGCGGCAACTGGAGGATCACGTTTTTGTTCGAAGGAGAAGACGTTATCCTTGTTGATTACAAGGATTATCACTGAAAAGGAGCCGGCAATGATAAAAAGAAAACCGACACACCCGGGTGAAATACTCTTGGAAGATGTGATAAAACCGCTGGGGCTCACTATAACTGAAGCAGCACAGAAGCTCGGAGTTTCCCGAAAAACACTCTCGGAACTCGTGAATCAAAAATCTTCCCTGAGTCCGGAAATGGCCTTGCGGATTTCTGAAGCTACGCACACCAGTCCTGAGAGCTGGTTGAGTATGCAGGCCAAACTCGATCTGTGGAACGCGTTGCAGAAAAAACCCGAAAACGTATCCGAATTTCATCATCAACAAGCAGTTTGATCATAGAATTATTGAAAAAGCCTTCGGATTTCGTCTTTTATCTGTTGGGTCTTTTAGCTCGGTAAAAGATCAATATTCGAAATATCCGAGTGTAACGCACATTGTACCATATTTTCACATGAGCTATATGGCGTATATGAAAATATCGGTGATTTCCGTCTCCAAAGCCGCCTACACATAAACCAAATGTCCAATTTACAGGACAACGTTTCCGTAGAGCATTCCCACAAATGTGGAGAAGACCACGACCAGTCCCGCATAGGTCAGGGTCTTTTTTGCTCCCAGTTCTCCGCCGATCACCAGGAGGTTGGGAAGGCTCAACGAGGGGCCGGCCAAGAGCAGTGCAAGGGCGGGGCCGTTGCCCATACCTGCGCCGATTAGCCCCTGCATAATCGGTACTTCGGTTAGCGTGGCAAAGTACATCAGCGCCCCGACTACCGCTGCTGCGGCGTTGGCTCCCAGCGAGTTTCCTCCGACAAGTGCGGCAATCCACGACTCGGGAATAATGGCCATATGTCCGGGCCGTCCCAAGAGAAAACCGGCTACAAGAACCCCGCCGAACAGCAGCGGGAGTATTTGCACGGTAAAATCGCGGGTAGCACCGACCCATTCCTTCAATTCGCTCCGCTTGAACCATCGGATAAGCATGAAGAGCAAAAGTACGGTAAAAGCTGCGGTAATGACGTATTTCATTCGATAGATAGCGTCCCAAACCGCCATAGAGCCGCTGGCGGGAGCCCAGTTGAGGAAAACCAGGATCCCGATCATCGAAAGCATATAGATGCCGTTTACCCCCAGCGAGCGGGGTTCTTCTTCATCTCCGTCGTAGGAAAACATCGCCTCGTTGGTAACCCTGGCGGCATCCTCCTTGCGAAAAATCAGGTGCATGGTGAGTCCGATGAGGATGGAAAAAAGAATCGCCCCCACCGCGCGGGCCAATCCGAGCTGCAGCCCCAGGACCTTGGCAGTCAACACGATTGCCAGCACGTTGATCGCCGGACCGGAGTAGAGAAAGGCCACCGCCGGACCTATACCCGCCCCCTTGCGATAAATCCCCTTGAACAAGGGAAGGACCGTACAGGAACAGACAGCCAGTATCGTCCCGGAGACCGACGCAACACCGTAGGCAAGCGGTTTAGGGGCCTTGGGCCCGAGATAGCGGATAACCGCCTGCTGATTCAAGAACACCATCACCGCCCCGGCAATGAAAAAAGCCGGAACCAGACAGAGCAGTACGTGTTCCCGGGCATATTCTCCCAACATTAAGAACGATTCTTGAAGAGCAGCCGAGACACGTTCGTTCCCAAACGGAATGAAATAGACAGCTAAAAATACTCCGGTTAGCGCTGTGAGTACTCTATTCTTTTTTTCACCCCAAAATTGCTTGAGGGCAGAGGTGCCTCTGGTTGCTGTCCCTTTCCCCTCACTCATTTCTAAGCTGTCTCCTCGAGCCCGAGAAGCCTTTCCGCGATATATCTTTGAACATTCTTTACGAGCTCTTCATCTATTTTTGTTTTTCCCTTTTCTACCCCAAAGTCGGTAGTTTTAAGGTGGGTAAACGAGATATTTTTTTGTTCAAAAATTCGTTTACCGCAAGAAACAGGACATCCGTCGATTACAATGTTTTCATCGGCAGCCTTCGCTGATTCGACAAAGCCGGAGTGGTCGGCACCCATTGCCGCTAGACAG
Source organism: Spirochaetales bacterium (assembly GCA_021736255.1). Taxonomy (GTDB): domain Bacteria; phylum Spirochaetota; class Spirochaetia; order JAIPGG01; family JAIPGG01; genus JAIPGG01. Next base: position 6,089 of record JAIPGG010000100.1, read on the forward strand.
GTCATCTTTCCGAGGCCTATCTGCATCAAGCCGCGGGCAACCCGATCAGCCAAAAAACCGGTATTTGCAACCCCCGAACATGCATATATTAATTTTACTGGGGCGTCACTCATACAATCACAACTCATTGGTGAACTCCTTGGTTTGCATTGTTTCTTATTTGGTAATATAGCCAAGGTAGTGAAAATAGTCAAGTCTATTGACCTGAGAAACCCTTCACGCCACAATGTACCCATGACTGAACAGGAAAACATACGCTGTGAAGCGCGGGCAGCTATCTTCAAAGCCCTTGGACATCCAACCCGACTCTACATCTGCGAACGGCTGCGGGAAGCTCCACACTGTGTTTGTGAACTCACCGAACTGGTGGGTGCCGATACCTCGACTATCTCAAAGCATCTGTCCATATTACGTAACGTCGGTCTTGTGCGCAGCGAAAAGAGCGGCACCACCGTATACTACAGCCTGGCCTGCAGCTGTCTGAAGCAGTTTTTGCAGGGGGCTGAATCTTTGCTGAAAATGAAAGCCGAAAGCGATTCGGTTGCCCTGAGTTGATGTTTATGCCTTTTCGGTGGTCTTGACCCCATGATTCATCTTGGTTATATTGCCAATAAAGCAACAACTCAGGAGGAAACAATATGGTACTTCAAATACTCGGTTCGGGCTGTCCAAAGTGTCAGAAACTTGCTCAGAACGCCCAGGCTGCAATCGACAAGGTAGGATTCGAAGCCTCGGTCGAAAAAGTAACCGACTCGGACAAGATTACCGATATGGGAGTTGTAATGACTCCGGCCCTCGCAATAGACGGAGAAGTCAAGTCGGTGGGCAAAGTGCTTTCGGCTGATATGATCGCTGATATGCTGCGGTCATAGGAGAGCAACTTTTTTAGATATCGAAAAATTGCGTGATTACAGACAGCGAGGATTCCCTTCGGGCGGACTCAACAAAAAAACCTTGTTTTGTAAGAGTCTATGATCCACCCTTCAAAAACAGATGTTGGTCTCATAAAACAAATCGGATAGAATACCAACAATGAAACAAATCTACCCGCAATGCGCCTTTTGCCCTGTGCCCGACGGTGAGCGTATATGCCAAAATCTCGAGGGCAGGGGACCCGAGTTCTGTCCTACCTTGCACAAGAAAGAGGAGACTGACCGGAGTCTGGAGGTCTTGAAGGATCCGGAGATCCTCCATTTCGCCCAGCAGGCCTCCATTCAGGAGGCCGAATGCTACGACCGCCGGCACGAGAGACCCTTCGTCATGAGGCCGGTAAAACCCCGCCTGCAGGAGATCATAGAGTTTTCCCGGCGGATGGGCTACAAACGCCTGGGCCTGGCCTTCTGTGAAGGCTTAAAAACGGAAGCGAAAACCACGGCGAAGATTCTGATCAAACACGGCTTCGAGGTTGTCTCGGTAATGTGCTGTGCAGGGGGCATCCCCAAGGAGTCCATCGGTCTGGAGGCGGATCAGAAGATTATCCGGGACCAGTTTGAACCCATGTGCAATCCCATCGGCCAGGCGGAGATCTGTAACGAGGCGGAGACGGAGCTGAACATTCTATTGGGCCTGTGTGTAGGGCATGACAGCCTGTTCATGAAACACGCAAAGGCCTACTGTACCGTCTTTGCCGTAAAGGACCGGGTGCTGGGGCATAATCCGCTTGCCCTGGTGTACAATGCTGCATCGTACTACCGCAGGTATACCGAGGGGCAGGATTAACATCACCTTGGCGATAACCGCCGCCCCTGTGTCCTGCCCGCCTATGTTCTCTGAAGACCCGAAGAGCCTTCTCGGTGGTGGAAAAGTGAAGGTCATCATCGATGAGGTGAAGCGGTGGCTCAGTCACTAGCCGGCAGAACAAGCATTCATTATCTTTTGCCGCTGTCACTAGAATAGCTCGCAGGTGAAAACCTCCTGTATCAGAGGGATGAGATCCTTGTAAAGGGATTTCTCCCCCGACTCTATGACGTAGCCATGAGCCCGGGAGAGCTTTACAGTTCCTACTTCGCTACGTACGTGGAGCGTGACGTTCGGCGCTTGATCAATGTAAAGGAGATTGTAAAGGATGAACTCCTTTCTCAGTATGGTTTCGACCTATGAATCCCGCTTATGCTTGGCTTTGCTTCATTTACACAAGCTTTGTACCACTAATTTATTCATTCGGTTCCACGTTTTCCACCTCGCGCCGTTTGTGGGTTTTCACCTCTTTCCTCTGTTTTTCAACGAGGCTGTGCAGCTGATTTTCCGCGCCTTTGAAGACATCCTTGATAACGGTGCGAAGGTCTTCGTGAATATTTCCTTGGCCCGGTTCCCGTTTTGATACGAGCTCATGCGCGGGGGTGACGGTAAGATCTATGCGAACCCGGTAGGGGCTGCCGGATTTAATGTGTTTTTGGGGTTGTTCCACGCTGACCCTGCAGCTGGAAATGTGATCGCAAATTCGCTCGAGTTTTTCGGTTTTACTTCGAATAAAGTCTTCCAGGTCCTGTGTTTTATGGATATCGCGAAATGAGATTTGCAACGGCAGATTCATT
>JAIPGG010000101.1 GCA_021736255.1 Spirochaetales bacterium
ATATTCACCTGCTGGTGGGAGCCCTCTCTCAATTTCTCTACACCTTCGATTATGCTCACCTGAGAAGAAAGGGAAAAATGACCGCCTATCAAAAGTCAGAGCGCGAGCGCCGGGAACAAACGTATCTTCGCCCCGCCGGCACACTCACCCCTTCATTCCGAAGAGTACTTGATACCCTCGAGCAGTTAGGCACTTCCCGGCCACAGGATGGGCAGTTGACCCTCTTCACCGATAAGAAAAAAGAGTATCACCGCCTGATAGCACAATCACCGGTTTTTGGGGATCAGGGAGCCTTTGTTCACCGAACGATAAGCTCTCATCGGGCTCGGACCAGCACCAACCCCTTGTTCGCCGTGAATTACTTTGACCGGGAGATTCGCAAGGACAATGCAAATCATGTACGGGAGAGTGTCCAGTTCTCCCGGGATGTGAACAATTGTAACGACCGGCTGGCTGTTTATCAGATGTATCACAATTACATGAAACCCTATCGGATCGATCATCGAAGCAAGCGTTCCCTGCGGCATGCCCAGGTGGCCGGGATCAGCAGGAGAAAGATCGATGAGGAGCTGGCGACCATCTTCCAGGAGAGGAGGTTTTTCTCTCACGTGCGCTTAGATCAGTCCAGCTTATTGATCTGGGCTCGGATGGCAGGCAACCGCGACCGCTTTAGCGGGGGGTATTGGCCGCGTTATGTCTGGATGTAATGGTCCTGCCTGTTTACACAAGGTTTGAACCACTAATTTTTTGGTAAAGAAGCGTGTCCCCCTTAGCCGGATGAACCGACCGAAGGCCCGGTTCCCCGACGGCGAACTTGACCGGAAGCCGGTGGTGTGGTAATCTTTTTTCGTCACGAGGAGGATTTCCGTGTCCGATTTCAGCGGTGATATCGACCCAACTACCGGACGTAACGGTAAGATCTATTGTGCAAACTGCAAACATTGCAAGCTGGTCAGCACGCCCGCTGACAGTCCGAACGAATACTACCTAAGGGTGCGCTGCGATGCAGGAAAATGGAAAAAGAAACTAGGCGGGGAGAAGTACTACAAGTATTTTACCGTAACACGCCGGAGTATCGAATATTGCGATGCCTATGAACCCATGGGGGAGGTAAAGGACTTTATCCGGGATTTGAAGCGGACCCTGCCGATCAAGGACGAAACCTACGGGCCGGCCACCCTGTAATTCTCACCCCGGCCGGACAAAAGAAACCAACCAACTACGAGGAACAAAGAGCTATGACGAAACGGACCACACTGCGTTATATTTTCTTCTTACTTGCCGCCGCCCTGACGGTCATTCTGATCTCCTGTTATACCGTCCCCGAACCCGAAGAGATCCCCACAGACCTTACCCAGGCCGAATACTTTCAAAGGGCTCAGGAACACGTCGACCGCAGCGAATGGGATGCCGCTCTTGTATACTATCAAACCTACATTGACCGTCATCCGGAGGACCGCCCGAACGTGGTGGCCGCCCGATACGAGATAGCCTTTATCCATTACAAGATGGGAAACTACGAAGAATCCCGGAGCCGTTTCCAGGATATTATTTCGCTCTACGAACAAGCGGAAGAGGGATCGCTTCCGAGGTGGCCGCGCATCCTCTCCGAGAAGGTGCTGGTAAAAATCGAAGAAAAACTGCAGGCACAAGCGGATTCGGAGCCTGAAGAGGGCGAAGAAGCCTGAGCCCGGCGCCTCTCAGTGGGGCAGAATAATCGTGTGAATCTCCAGCTCCCGCTCTTTTGCATCCTCGCGGATTATCTCTGCATCCACCTTGCCCCGGGGAATGGCGTGGGGAGGCGCGTCTCCGATCAGAATAATCAGCCGGGCCGGCGCCTGCCAGTCGTAATTGTGGACCGCCGCATACAGAGCCTCGTAGACAGCCTCCGGAATATCCCTGCCGCCGGCCACCCGGGCCCGGTCGAGGGCTGTCTGCACCCGCTCCAGGTCGCTGAAGAAGGGAATCGTGCGGGAGACATACTCCTCCATATAATCCCGGTAGTAGACGATCCCCACCCGAAGCCTGTCGAACCGTCCGGTGTAATCTTTTAGAATCGGCACCAGTTTTTTCCGCAGATGGGGCATGTCATCGTGCATGCTCTGGGTAGTGTCGAGGACCAGCACCAGATCGAGCTGAGGCTCCTCTATCGCATCGAGCACCCGCCGGATGGTCTCCGGTACATCCTCACGTCCTGCAGAATACCGGAGTTCTCCGCGGTTCGACTCGGCGATTTCCAGATAGGCCTCTTCGGTTTGGGACATGTAGTTTTCCTCCGGCGGTCCTTCCATCGGTTTCTGGGTGACCGTAAGCCGGTAGGGGTTGTCGCGAAAACCGCCGCGGTAATCGGCATAGGGCCGTTCGAAGCTGCGGAGGTTCAAAAACGTTCCGTCGAGGACCTGCAGCCGCCCCGATCGGGACCAAGGGTATCCGTATTCAACCACATAGGGAATATAGATGAGGAAAGCAGAGCCGAACTCATCATCCGGTTCGGGGGTGGAATCAATGAGCCAGTAGCGCTCATTTTCCGGATCGAGAAACTTTCCGTCGAGCATCCGCCGCTCGTCGCCGTTTTCCGGGTGGTACTCCGGGTTCCGCAGGGCATAGACAGCCTCTTCTTTCTCCGGATCGGCAGTTGATTCGGTGATCAGCACCGATGAAACGGCGGGAGTATTTCGGATAAAAAGATAGTACCCCCCTTCCAGGCTCTGTTCGATCCGAAGATCCTCCGTTCCTATTTCGAGGCCCGGCCCGCTTCCATCGGAAGAGCGCTCATCCCCCGGCTGCTCGGCGGATACCGAGCGGGGCCGGGGAAAGAGCAGGAGGAGGCACACAAGCAAGCAGAAAAAAAATGCTTTCACACTCTCATTATCGGCAGGCTCCGGTCCGGGCTTAGGCCCAGGCTTAGACTAAGCCTCCGGTTCCACGATCGCAGGGAAGGAAACGTTCTCTTGGCTGCCTGCAAAACTCAGAAAATACCGGAATTCCTTCAGAAACTCGGGAAAAAAACGGCAAAAGCTCCCCTTTTCCGCTTCAGCGACCTGCGAGTCCGGAAAGCGGAAAAACAGCATCCACCCCTCCCCCTGGTAGACCCGCACCAGCGCATCCTTGAGCTCGTAGCGGCGCATGGGAAAGCCTCCGCAGCCTGTCGTTCCGGCGACCTCCGGAAGGAGTACCTCCCGCGCCGTGTAGAAGACCTCGAACACCTCTCCGGAGATCTCATAGCCGCCCTTCAGGGCGGGAATCGCGTTCGGAAGGGAGAGAGGCAGGCCGTTTACCGGAGAAGGACCGCTTACGAGGACGGCGATCTCGCTCCGATCGGGCGAGTTTTGGGCAAATCCGGCACTGCCGCCGAGAAAAAGCGTGGAAAGCACGAGAAGGGCCGCCGCAGACAATCCCGGCAGGCTCAGGCGGCGCCGCCTCGGCCCCGATGCAGAGCCTCTATTCGACGGTGACACTTTTGGCTAAATTCCTCGGCTGGTCGACATTCCGCCCGAGTTCGAGGGCCGAATAGTAGGCGAACAGCTGCAGCGGAATTGCCATCAGAAAGGGGTACATGAACTCGGTCGCAGGCGGAATGGAGATGACGTCATCGGCAATTTCGCCCACTTCCTTGTCTCCGTCTACGGCAATCGCCAGGACCTTGCCCTTGCGCGCCTTGATCTCCTTCATGCTGGTGATCACCTTCTCCCGCAGCCCGTCGTCGGTAACCAGGAACATGCTGGGTGTCTGGTCGTTGATCAGGGCGATGGGCCCGTGCTTGATCTCGGCGGCGCTGTAGCCCTCGGCGTGGATATAGGAGATCTCCTTGAGTTTGAGTGCCCCCTCGAGGGCCACCGGATAATTGATCCCCCGGCCCAAAAAGAGAAAATTCTGGTAGTGTGCATACTTGCGGCCCAGCTCTTCGATGTGGTCCGTCCGGTCCAGAACTGTGGAAACCCCGTCGGGGACTGCCTTGAGGTCCTCCACAAAGCGTTTGCCGGCGCCCCAGGAAAGGTCGCGCATTCGCGCCATGATCAGGGTAAAGAGGTAAAAAGCGGTAAGCTGTGAGGTAAAGGCCTTGGTCGAGGCCACGGCAATCTCGGGGCCTGAGTGAATATAGACTCCTCCGTCCGACTCTCTGGGAATTGTGGAACCGACCACATTGCAGATACCCATTACCCGGGCGCCCTTGCGCTGGAGCTCCCGCATAGCGTAGAGGGTGTCGGCCGTCTCGCCGGACTGGGAGACCACGAAAAAGAGGGTCCGCGGCTCGACGATGGGGTTTTTGTAGCGGACCTCGGAGGCCAGTTCGGCCGAAGCCGGAACCCGGGCCAGGGTTTCGAGCAGGTAGGCCGCCACCATTCCCGCGTAGCAGGAGGTGCCGGCGGCAATGATGCGCACCCGGCGGATATCCTTGAGCTCGGCGTTGCTCATCTCGAGCCCCCCCAGATGACCGGTCCAGTACTCATCATCCAGTCTGCCCCGCATGGCCCGCTCGATGGACTCAGGCTGCTCAAAGATCTCCTTGAGCATGAAATTGTCGTAACCGCCCTTCTCGATCTCCTCCAGTTCCCAGCTGACCAGTTCAACCGTTTTCTGGATCTGCCGGTCCGAAAAGTCGGTGGTCCGGTAGCCGTCGGGCCAAATGGTGACGATCTCGCCGTCTTCCACGTACACGACCTGCTTGGTATAGGCGATCATGGCCGTTACATCGGAGGCCAGAAACATCTCATCGATCCCGATGCCCAGAACCAGCGGAGAACCGTTGCGGGCCCCGACCAGAATGTCCGGCTCGTCGGCATGGACACAAAGGATCCCGTAGGTCCCTTTAATGAGCGCCACCGCCTGGCGGACTGCCTGTTCGAGGTCTCCGTCGTAGTATTCGGAAACCAGGTGGGCAATGACCTCGGAATCGGTCTGGGTCTTGAAAACATGTCCCTGAGAGCTGAGTTTTTCCTTGAGACTCTCAAAGTTTTCGATAATCCCGTTGTGCACCACCGCAAGCCTGCCGCTGTCGTCGGTGTGTGGGTGAGCGTTCAAATCGGTCACCTCGCCGTGAGTAGCCCACCGCGTATGCCCGATTCCGTAACTCCCCTCCAGATCGGGGGGAACGCTGTCCTGGAGCTCTGCTATCTTTCCGCTTTTCTTGATCACCTGGAGTTCGTTGTTATGGACAACTCCGATCCCCGCCGAATCATATCCCCGATATTCAAGCCGTTTGAGTCCCTCCAAAAGGATGGGAGCCGACGGCTTCGGGCCGCAATACCCAACTATTCCGCACATGTTGTTTCACCTTTCCTGTAGAAATACTACGTATTTTTGGTATCCATTTTCTTTATTATATCACAAGAGGCCGGCGCCATCAGGAACCGGTGTATCAGCTGTAGGCCCTGGCGTGTTCGGCCATCTCATAGAGCCGGTTCTTGTCGAGCAGTTTGATAATCCCTGATTCGATCCGGACGACCCCCGACTGTTCAAAGCCCTTGATGTACTCCTCTACCTTCTTTTCTGGTATTTCCATAGTCAGGGAGAGTTCATCCAGGGTTTTCGAACGGTTGATGCCCTCAGTTTCGGCGGCTGCTTCTACAAAGGCATAGTAGAGGTTGAGGGCCACAAGACTCTTCTCGTCCCGCTTTACCAGGTGCTGGATCTGCATATTGGCATGCTGGAGACGCCTGCAGAGCTTGTCGATGACATTCATGGTAATCTTGGAGTTTTTCTCGATCATTCCGACGAACCCCGCTCGGTCGAAGGCAAGCAGACTAACCTCGCCTACCGCAGTAGCGGAGGCCGTACGCTTTACCTGATTGACAATGGCCATCTCTCCGAAAAAATCACCCTTCTCCAAGACAGCCAGGATGTGCTCCCTTCCGCCGATGCGCTTGGTAATCCGGACCTTTCCCTCCTGGATAATAAACATCTGAGTGCCTTCCTCGCCCTCATTGAAAATGATCTTCCCGTCCTTGATTGTTCTCCCGTATTTGTCGAACAACGTGCTGTCGGCCATGTACCGGAACCCCCATCAACAAAGATAGTGAAAGTATAAACCGGAAAAAGCGGAGAGGTAAAGGATGAGGTTTTTTCCGGAGTTTTAGAATCAGGAGCCCTCTGCAGCGGTAAACAGGGGTGAAAGCAAACTCAAGGAGGCATTTTATGAAACACCGGATACTTTCCCGGCGCCGGTTTTGCAGGAAAAAACGAAGCCCTTTGAGGGGACAGGCCCTCTTGTTTCCAGCGATTTCGGCTGTTCTTTTGTCGGCAGGAGTCTTCTTGTTCCCCTCCTGCGAAGAGCTCCAGGAACTCGAAGATTTCTCTTCCTCCGACCTCAACGCTCCGGTACTCACGAATATCGTGCCCACAGGAAAAAGGGACATAAAACTCAGCTTTTCCGAACCGGTCCACCTGAACGAGGAAAACCCGCCGGCCTGCAGCGACGGAGCGGTTATCTCGGGCACCGGCCGTTCCGGTTCGGATGTGCTGGTTTCCTTCGAGAATGAGCTGGAGGCCGGCAAAAAGTACCAGCTGGCCGCCTGGGTGGAAGACGAGGCCGGCAACGCCCTCGACTTCACCGCCGTATTCTACGGCTACAATCCCCGGGTCCCCGAGGTCCTGATCAACGAGTTTTCCACCCAGGGAAGCGGGAACCACCCTGACAGCGTTGAGCTCTACTTCCCGGAGGGAGGAAACACGGCGGGCCTTGCCTTCTACATCGGAACCCCATCCAACTTCGATGCCGAATACATCCTTCCCTCCATAGAGGTAGAGGCAGGGGACTACCTGATACTCCACGCCCGCCCCGAGAATCCCGCTGAGGAGGTGGATGAAACCGGCATCGATCAAATCGCCGAATCAGGGGGGAACGACGCCTGCGACAGCGCCTACGACCTGTGGATCACAGGAAGCACCGGCATCCCGGGAAACAACGGCGTGCTCAGCCTCTTCCGGTCTCCGGGAGGAGCGCTCTTGGATGCAGCCCTCTACAGCAACCGCACTTCGGACTCAGACGAGGATTACCGGGGCTTCGGCACCAGGAAGGTGCTCGAACAGGTAGAGGAACTCGAAGCCCTCGGCGGATGGCAGGCCGCTTCCGCCGGCGGACAGCTTGCCCCTGAAGACGCCGTCGATCCGGACCCCTCTACCGGGACCCGGACCATCTGCCGTTCCAGCGGGAGCCTCGACACCGACAGCGCAGGGGACTGGCACATCGTACCCACCAGCAGCCTGAGCTTCGGAACGGTAAACACCGACGAGGTGTACGAGCCCTGAGCGGGAGCCGCGGCCGGTGACGTGCGGCAGTCCAGGCCCATACACCTAAGGCCCCGCTTCGGCGGGGCCGCGGGCCGCATGGCTTCGGGGTCTGCGGTCTGGGCCCGGACGGCATTGACCACACCCCGGCGGCCCCGGCCGTGGCCGCCGAACACCTACTGCGGCGCCACCCGGCGAGACGTGCAGGCAAACCCGCGCTGCACGAGCGGGCCTTTATGTATTTTCGTTTACCATGGATTCGTAAACCTGTTTGCCCACAGCGCCGACCTGCTCGGCTACCTTTTTTCCGTCCTTGAACAGCATTACCGTGGGGATATTCAGGATATTGTATTCTGCAGCAAGATCTGCTTCTTCGTCGACATTGAGTTTTCCGACCTTCACCTTTCCCTGATGCTCATCAGCTATCTGCTCGAGCATGGGAGAAATCATCTTGCAGGGCATGCACCACTCCGCCCAGAAATCAACCAGAACCGGTATATCCGACTCCAGCACCTCGCTCTTGAAGTTGTCGTTTGTCAGGGTTACTTCTGCTGCCATCGTTTTTGCTCCTTTTCACATTTGCCTTATCGAGAGTTTTCGTTCCCGGGCCGAAAACCGCCGAGGCCGAAGTCCGCAATCACAGCGCGGACATAATTCAGCCCTTCCTCCAGATCGGCAGAAGGAATAAATCCCCCTCCGCCCCGGTCACCGGCATAATCTATGGCCCATCTGTAGAGAATATACAAACGATGAAGGAAAAAGGCACCCTCGAGTATCAGCCTTTTCTCCTCCTGGTACAAGAGCTCCTCGCTCGTTCCGGGGACATCCAGAAGATTCCGATAATGCCGCAAAACAGGCGGCACCCAGTAAACCTTCCCGTGCTTGACGGGCTTTTTCTCCCCCCGGTAATCTGCTGACTCCCGTCCCAGCCGGTACCAGGCATCCTCCTGTTCCCGGTTTCCGCCCCGGCAGCCCGAGAGCGCCCGCTCGAGATCCGGCCACCGCTCGCTGATTATCTCCGAGAGCGCTCCGTACAAGCGGCACACATCGCCTCGGGCGTGGCCGGGAAGGTCCACGGCAGGATAGGCGCTCAGAAGCTGCTGCCGGCGCTCGATAACCCTGTCGGCAGTGGAAGCCGGCTGTTGCTCGGGAGATTGCTGCTGTCGGTCGGGTGATGGCGCCTGTGGCGTGGGCGGTTGCTGCCCTTGCTCGGGCGGCGCCGAGCTCTGCTGTTTTCCGGATGCCGCAGCCGGGGAAGGCCGGCCCTTCTCTTTTACTTGTTTCCGGAGGCCCTCGAGCACCTCGGCCTCCGCTGAT
>JAIPGG010000102.1 GCA_021736255.1 Spirochaetales bacterium
GCAGGGCCGTATCCACCGCCATAACCGTAAAAGACTCCCGAAGCCCCGATTCTTTGAGCAGCCGAACCGCAGCCTCCGCTGATTCGCCTGCCCCGAAAACCACCACCGGCCGCTCCCCGCCGGCGCCCTCGGCCCCGCCGACCCCGCTCGCAGCCGCACTACTCCCGCAGGCGCCCCCCGAGCCGACACCAGCCCCGCCGACCCCGCTCGCAGCCGCACTGCTCCCGCAGGCACCCCCCGAGCCGACGCCCTCGGCCCCGCCGTCCCGGCTCGCAACCGCGCCACCTTCGCCGGCAGAGCCCTCGGCCCCGCCGTCCCGGCCCGCAACCGCGCCACCTTCGCCGGCAGAGCCCTCGGCCCCGCCGTTCCGGCCCGCAGAAGCCTGAACGGCATAAGCGGGCAGGTTCCACAGCAGGTTTCTAACGTACAGCCGGCCCATGTGAGTGAGCGTCATCCGGTTGCGCCAGCGTCTGCGTATTGCCTCGTGGGCCTGCCGGTGGAAACTCCGATAGGTCTCGGAGAACAGCCGGTAACCGCCGGAAAGGCTTATGGACTCCACCCGTCGAAAACGGGTGAGCTCGAGCTCGGAAAGCATTGCTTCGAATTGAATGTTGTCGGGAGCAAAAAAATAGAGCGCACGATCTGTTTTCTCGGCAAGGCTTTGCAAAGACGGGCCGCACAGCCTGTCCAGCTCTCGATCGCATTCCAGAAGAAGGAGGAAAGACCCCGCCGGCAACCGTTTCAGCAGGATCTCTGTCCCGTAGCCGAGTAGGGGGGAGGGGAAAAGATAGAGGGTGTTTTCCTGCAGTGCTGCGTTTTCGGCCCGTTTGCGTGCCCGTGCCGCCGGATCAGAAGCCGGATAAAGAGGCTTTCCCCGGTAGAAGATGTTCCGTTGATCACCCTCGCCGATGATGGATGGGTAGCCGCCGGGCTCAGGGTTTCCGTGGCCTGAGCCGCCAAGGCCCGCCTCACCAGTGCCGGCCCCGCCTGGACCCGGGTTTCCGTGGCCCGAGCCGCCGCGACCGGTGTCACAAGTACCCCGGTCGCCAATCCCCGAGCCGCCGAAATCCGGACCGTCATCGGACATGGGCGCTCCCCGTTTCCGTTCTATTGTGCCTGTTGGGGCGGAGCTATTTGCGTTGCAAAGGTCCTGTCGAAGTTGTCTTTCAGCTTGTCCGACTGGAGGATATCCTGCTGCAGGTCCTCTTCGAGGAACGACTGGAGGATATAAGGAGCATAGGCATCGATCATCGAACGAGAAGAATCCTGAGCCTCCCGTTCATCGAGGACCTGGACCAGAAACACCGAATTGTTCACCAGCATCGGTTCGGGTACGGCATTAATCCGGCTGGAAAAGACCTTCCGGAAAAATTCTTCGTTATAAGCAGCCGAAGACAAAGGACCGCTGCCGCTTTCATCCTGGACAGGCCGGAAAAAGGGTACGTTTCCGTAATTGATTGCAAAAAAACCGCTGGTACCGATGGTTCTATCCGCGTTCCGTGCGGCAGTGGCAAAACCCTCCGACTGAGCCTGTCCACGAAGTTCCTCAGCCCGGGCAAGGAGATAATCCTCGACCATCCCTCGTTCGAAGCGGGAGATATAATTGCGGACCTTGCCGAGGGTTTCCTCGCTGGTAAAGTCCGGTTGACGAGCCGGTTCATCACAGCGGTAGAAGACCCAACCGAAGGATGTTTTGTAGAGATTACTCAATTCACCCTCTTCGAGGGAGAAAACCTCTTTCCGCTCGGCCTCCTTGGTAAGTTCCGTTTCCAATTCATAGAAATAACGGGAACCCATATCCCCGCCCTTTTCCGAATAAGAATCGGAGGAGTAGGTCCTCGCCATCTCGGCAAACCCCGCCGGTGCTTCCTGGACCCGGGAGTATACTTCCCGTGCCTCGTCCTCGCCGGTGTTAATGGTAATCCGGCTCAGCTTCATTCGTCGGAAGAGCTCTGAATTCTCCCGGCCGTAAGTCGCTACCTCCTCCTCGGGATAATCTTCGAAGCTATAGGTGGTATAGCGGACTTTCCGCTGGGGGCCGGCCATTTCCTTGAAGAATGCCAGTTCCGCCTCGGAAGTATGAGTGTTTTCGAATAAATCATTCATATATGCTTGATGAATCAGGTTTTCCCTGACCAGCTTTCTGTATGTAAATCTATCGCTGCTGGAGGTATCTTCGTAGCGTCGTTGGGAAAATTCTCCGTTTTCCTGATAGGCAGGATACTCGGCCAGGGCGGCATCTACCTGTTCTTCGGTTACATAGAAACCGCTCTGCCTGGCACGCTGGAGAATGGCCGTATGGAGAACCGTCCGCTGGAAGGCAGACTTCCACACCTGATAGGCCTGTATCCGCATATCCTGGTTCTGGGCCCCCTCGCGTACCTGTTCGGCAACCATGTTCCTCTGCTGGGCAAAGTAATTTCCCGGAATATATTTGATCTCTTCGCCGCCGTAGGAACCGAAAACAAGTTTTCCCGGACCCCCGAGATTGGAAACCAGCGGTGCCCCGACAAAGGCGACGATTACAACAACCAGGATGATGAACGAGAAGATATACAGTCCGGTTTTCTTGTTCTTCTGTTCTTTCTGGGGCTGATTCTGGTTTTTCGACGTATCTTTTTGCGACCGGGAAGTCGTTTTCTTCGGTTTCGAAGCCATTATGTATTCCTTTCCAGGTGTGGATAAAGTGTTGTTAAACCTATCATTCTGCCCCGCTTCTGTCAACGCGGAGCACCGGCGAACAGTCGCAGCGGGCCCTGCAGGGATTGACAAAAAACCCATACTTTCCTATAAAAGGATGCATATACGAACGGGGGCGTAGCGAAGATGGTTATCGCGCCGGCCTGTCAAGCCGGAGATCGCGGGTTCAATCCCCGTCGCTCCCGCAACGCCCCGCGGAATACCGCGGGGTTTTTCATTTTCGGGCTGTAGCGCAGGGGCTAGCGCGCTTGGTTCGGGACCAAGAGGCCGGCGGTTCAAATCCGCCCAGCCCGAGTTTTTTTCTCTATCCAGGCGGGGGAGGCGAAGCACCTCCCTCCGGGAGGCCTGTTTCCGGGGCACCTTGTGAGGCCTGCCGCCTCCCCCTCGCTCCGGCCCGGCAGGCGGCGCCGCGTGCTTCTCTACCCCGGCATTATTCCAGTCCCGCAGGGAAAACCGAGACCGTCAAGCAGCATTTCAAACCAGGCGCCGCCTGTCCCCGGGGGCCTTTTCCGGCTCCGTCGCCTCCGCCGGGGCCCCCGGCCGGTCCTCCGCTACCCCCACGAACTCCTGCATGCCTTCGGCCTTTACTACCACCTAAGGTTATGGAGAAACACGTGGAGCACCACCGCTATCCTCTGTTTTCCTTTCACAAACTTCCGGCCCTCAGGGAGTTTGTCGGTTTCTGCAATTCTCTTTAATTTATTTATGTATACCCACAAATATTATCTGCGCATCCGGCATTAAAATGGGAATGCCCGAGTGAATATTGACATAATGGACCGGTAGAAGTAATAAAACTAGTTCTATTATGTTAAATTGTCAATTTTATTATCCATAAATTAGACAAGTAGTTACTTAAGTATTAAAAAAATTAATACTATGAAGAGTATAGGTCAAGTCAACAGATCAAAGAGGCTAGAGGGTTTTTTCTCTCAACACCCGGTGTTTACCGTTAAGGAGCTGGAACAATTCCTGAAGGAACATTACTCCGGCAATGTACATACACGCAAAGCACTTTTAACATATTATCTCAATCGAGGCCGCATAATCTCACTCCGGCGGGGTCTGTATGCAGTGATACCTGTAGGAAGAGATCCCGCAACATATGCGGTTGATCCGTTTCTTATAACAGCAAAACTGGCCGATGATGCCGTTCTTGCGTATCACACAGCACTGGAGTATTACGGTAAGGCATATTCAACATACCGAACATGTACGTACACTTCTCTCACCAAATCGTCTCCTTTCCATTTTAAATCCAACCGATTCCAACGCGTTCCGGTTCCCAAACCTTTGCGGGAACGTCAAAACCCGATGTTTGGCGTAGAATCTTTCAAGCGGGCCGGGGTTATTATTCGTATTACATCTTTTGAGCGAACCTTTGTTGATTGTCTCGATCGGCCGGAGTTGGTCGGAAGCTGGGAAGAAATATGGCGATCTCTTGAATCGGTTGAGTTCTTTGATCTTGATATGGTACTCGAATATCTAATATTGCTTGATAATGCAACCACCGCTTCTAAGGCAGGATATTTCCTGGAACAACATAAAGAGTCCCTACTGGTTGAGGATAGATATTTAGAAGAATTAAAGAAAATGAAACCGAAGCAACCCCACTATATGATTCGAGGTGACCGTGAAGAGTGTCGCCTAATTACCCCGTGGAACTTATTGGTGCCGGAAGAAATAATTAATCGAACCTGGGCTGAAGTGATATGATGCTTTCATCTTCTGAAGTTTTGCCGGTAGCAGAATCTACCGGATTCAATCCCGAGATAATCGAGAAGGTGCTTCATTTGCTCAATCTCCTGGACGCAATTAATTCCCATCCGTATCTCAAAGGAAAATGGGCCCTCAAGGGTGGGACCGCTTTGAAGTACCCAAAGAGCATGCAGGCGGGAAGTGGCTCTTGCAGTACCAAAGTTATACCGGACAATCAGGTAACATAGAAGTTGATCTGAATTTCATGTTTCGCTTGCCCTTATGGCAAGGTCACAGGCAAGGGATTTATTCGACAGTCATAATATTTTGACCTCTCTCAATCTTAACGATGAGTTGGTAAGGGCCGGATTCATTGTATACGGAGGAATGAATCGTAAGGATTGGAGAACAATTTCTGCTCATACCATAGCCTTCGATCCGGAAGAGATGGCGAACCGGCTTCTGCCTATAATTCACACCAAAACGTTAGCTGATCATGAATCAACGCAGGAGTACGGAACTCGGTTGGTTGAAGAGTGCCGAAGTGCAATGGCACGAGTGTTGCCTTTTGCCAATGCAGAAACTGAGTTTCTAAACCTTTTGCTTGATAAGGGAGTAATTGAACCGAGGCTTTTAACCAACGACCCTGATCTCCAGCAGCGCATCAAAAAGCAGCCTCTCTTGGAGTGGAAAGCTTTGAATGTCCGGCGTCATAAAGGGATTTCGTAATTATTAGGAGAATATTAGAGGATTGCAAACAAATTTGTGTTTCTATCCGTGTGCTGCTCTTTACATGGCACGGAATGAAGAAAGGATCAGCATTCATTGCCAGCCACTGTTTTAAAAGTTTCTTGCAAAACCAGAAAGGTCGGTTTACAATAGGGAGTACTATCTGTCTGAGAGGAAGCCATGACCGACCCGAAAGAAACGATTGAAGTGCAGGACTGGTACAGCCCCGGTTTGCCGAAGAAGGAACTCAAACCCCTGATGCGCCGGAGCAACCGGCATGCCCTGATCTACTTCGGGCTCTGGTTCGCCCTCCTGGGCGGGCTCGGTTGGTATGCCTCCCGCTTGTACCTGGCAGGCTCCTGGTGGGCTCTGCCGGTTTTTTTCCTCTACGGTACGGTCTATACCGGGAACAACCCCCGCTGGCACGAGGCGAGCCACGGGACCCCGTTCAAGACAGTGTGGCTCAACAACTTCTTCTATTTTCTCTGCGGGGCCATGGAGTTCCGCGATACCGTGGACTTTCGATGGAGCCACGCCCGCCATCACTCCTACACCAAGTTCCGCCCGGTTGACCCGGAAATCGCAGACCGGGAAAAACCGGACCTTCTGAACATGGTCCTCGACTTCTTCTACATCCGGATGGGCCTGTCAGCGATCAAGAACCTCTTTCTCCATGCAGTGGGTCTGGCAGCCGAGGATGTCCGGGCCTATGTCCCCGACGACCAGCTGCCCAAAATGTACTGGTCCGCCCGTGGGGTGCTGCTGCTCCATGCTGCCGTGTTGGTCCTGGCGGTGTACCTGGAGAGTTGGCTCCCGGTCCTCCTTTTCGGGCTGCCCCGGTTCTACGGCGCCTGGCTGATGTGGATCTTCATCTGGCTGCAGCATGTGGGGATGGAGGAGAATGTCTGGGACCACCGCCGCTCCACCCGTTCCTTCCGGGTAAACTTCTTCTACAGCTTCCTCTTCATGAACATGGAGAACCACGTAGAACACCATCTCTATCCTCTGGTTCCCTTTCACAAGCTTCCGGCCCTCAGGGAGAAGATCGAGGATTCCATGCCCCCGCCTTATCGGGGGCTGCTGCGCCCGAGCCTCGAGCTCATCCCGGTTCTCTTCCGGCGCCGGAAGGACCCGGCGGCCTTTGTCGAACGGCCGGTTCCGGAATAGATTTCAGGCAAAAGGAGAACGATTATGGCGAATGAACTGCAGTGGCACGAGGTCTGCGATGCCGATGAGCTCGAGATGGAGGATGTAGTCGAGTTCGAAAACGGAGGCAATGTGTATGCCGTGTACCGGATCAAAAGCGGCTGCTACGCTACCGGCGGCCTTTGTCCTCACGAACAGGCCCGCCTTGCCGACGGGCTTGTTACCGGCGAGTTCGTTGAATGCCCAAAACACAATTCCCGCTTCCACATACCCACCGGCAAGGTAAAAAAGGTCCCCGCCCGGGAGGACCTGGCTACCTATCCGGTCAGGGAAGAAAACGGAAAGCTCTACATCGGCCTGGAGGGATAGGAAACCAGCCTTCTGTTTTCCTTTGTGCAGCTCTTGTACGCTGTCGATGCTCCCGTAACTGTTTTTCATGAAAAACCGCTTTTCTAATTAGAATTCGAGTATTATAATAGAAAATCATGAATTCTAAAGAAAATAATTGTTTTTCAGGGCCCGTAACAATATTTCATGGCCTGAATCTACCGGAAAGAGCCCAACCTGCAGGTTATGCTGCAATCGTTGATGCATTCGACCTCCAGGTACCGCTTCCGCGTATACTTTCTGCCGTCGGAGAACGGCATACCATGGTGGAAATGAAGGGATGGAGGATTTTTACCCCACGGTATCGTCCTGCCTCCTCCCTGGAGGGGCACCTGACCTTTGCCTTGAAATATGAAGGAATTGATCTCGGAGTTCTGCACCGCCTCTTTGAGCGAATTGACCAGAAAGAAATCGTATCTATTGTTCGGAACTCGCCCACAGGGGCCTATGCCAGGAGACTATGGTTTCTGTACGAGTGGCTTACCGGAAAAAAAATTCCCCTTGAAGACGTAAAACAGGGATCATACGTAAAGGTCCTGGATCCATCACTTCAGTTGGCTATTGACGGGGACAGGGTTCGCCGTCAACGGGTGATAAACAATCTTCCGGGAACCCCGCAGTTTTGTCCCCTTGTTTTTCGAACGCAAAAATTGGAAGACTTTTTCTCCAAGGGACTGAAGCAGCGGGCGAACGAGGTAATCGGGCGGGTTCCTCGGGATGTCGTTTCGAGGACAGCTGCGTTTCTTTTGCTGAAGGATTCAAGGTCGAGTTATGCCATTGAAGGAGAAGAGCCTCCCCGGAATCGAATAGAGCGGTGGGGAAGGGCGATCGGAGAAGCAGGAGCAAACCCGATCGATAGAGATGAGCTTGTCCGGCTCCAGGAAATCGTTATCGGAGACACTCGTTTCGTACACCCAGGGCTCCGCGAATACGGAGGGTTTGTAGGGGAGCACGACCGTGACAGCGGCATGCCTATTCCCGAGCATATAAGCGCACGGGCGGAAGACTTGAACAGTCTCCTAACCGGGCTTTCCGGATTCAATGACCGGGCAATGGACAAACTGGACCCGGTGGTTGCCGCCGCCTGTATTGCCTTCGGCTTCGTGTATATACACCCCTTCGAAGACGGAAACGGCAGGATACATCGCTATCTTATTCACCATGTGCTTGCCCAGTCGGGGTTTAATCCGCCGGAAGTGGTTTTTCCTGTCTCCGCAGTAATTCTCAAACGAATCAATGAATACCGGGACGTGCTGCAGCAGTACTCACACAGAATGCTTCCGTTCATTGAATGGCAGGTAAGTGAAGACCGGAATGTCAGGGTAACGAACGAAACAGACTTTCTGTATCGCTTTTTTGATGCAACTCCCCATACCGAGTTCCTTTTTTCCTGTGTGGAACAGACTGTAGAAAAAGATCTGCCTGAAGAAACGCGTTTCTTGCAGCAATACGATGAGTTTCGCAGGGGAGTGGAATCGGTGGTAGATATGCCCGACAAGACTGTAAACCTGCTCTTTCGGCTTATCCGGCAAAACAAGGGCCGCCTCTCCAAGCGGGCACGGGAAAAAGAGTTTGCCGCACTGGATGACGCAGAGGCAGAGCAAATAGAACAATTGTATAGTAAATGGTTTTCCTCGAACTCGAACC
>JAIPGG010000103.1 GCA_021736255.1 Spirochaetales bacterium
GGGGTATTGATCTTTCCCCCGGAGGCGAATGAATCGACGACCAGCGACCCTGAGTCGGCAGAGGTAACGAAAAAGCTGATGACCAGTATCATGGCCACGCCGCTGGTGATCAAGGGAAGGGGAAACTGTTCGAGCAGGGTGTACAGCGAAAGGGAGATGTTTCCCGTGATTTTTTCCGCCAGGGCGCCGGCCCCGCTCATCTCGATGTTGATCGCCGTACCTCCGAAGGCGTTGATCCAGAAAAAGGTGAGCAGGGTGGGAACCACGAGGACGCTCAACACGAACTCCCGGATGGTCCTGCCCCGGGATATCCGGGCAATGAACATACCGACAAAGGGGGACCAGGAGATCCACCAGGCCCAGTAGAAGACGGTCCAGGAGTTCTGCCAGGTGCCGCCGGAGTAGCTTTCGCTCCAGAAGCTGATGGCGAAAAAGTTGTTCAGGTATCCGCCGATGTTCTGCAGGTACGAGTCGAGGATGAAAACCGTCGGCCCTGCAATGAATATAAAAGCCAGGAGTACCGCGCCGATGCGGATGTTGATCTCGCTCAGGCTCTTGACTCCCTTGTCGATTCCCGAAACGACGGACATGGTGGCTATTCCCGTTACTCCTGCGATCAGGATGATCTGTAATTGCGGGGTAACCGGGATGCCGAAGAGGTGGCCGATACCGGCGCTGACCTGCTCGACCCCGAAGCCGAGGGAGGTGGCCAGCCCGAAAAGGGTGGCCACAATGGCCAGAATGTCGATCAAGTGTCCCGGAAGCCGTTCGGTCCGGTCGCCGAGGAGGGGTTTGAAGACCGATCGGATTGCAAGCGGTTCGTTCCGGTTGAAGGCGAAGAAGGCCAGGGCCAGGCCTACCAGCGTGTAAATCGCCCAGGCGTGAAGGCCCCAGTGGAGGAAAGAAAACTCCATTGCCAGCTGGGCGGCCATGGCCGTGGTTGTAGGATCAAGGGGCGGAGGCGAAGAGTAGTGGTACAGGGGTTCGGCAACGCCCCAGAAAAGAATGCCGATCCCCATCCCCGCCGAGAAGAGCATGGCGAACCAGGACCCCCGGCTGAAGTCGGGCACCGCGTCGGGCCCGCCGAGCTTTATCTTCCCGAATTTGCCACCTGCCATAGACAGAACGAAAATCAGGAAGAAGTTGACCGCCAAAATAAAGAGCCATCCGAAGGAGTCGGAGATGAAGTTCTGCACCGACGCGAATATATCGTCCATCGGATCACCGACGATGATGGTGACGGCAATAAAGAGTCCGGAGATAATCGCCGCCGGCCAGAAAACCGGCGGGTGGATGTCGAAAAATCGGTGTTTCTTCTCTGGTTCGGCCACGGGGCGGCTCCTGCTCAGGTATCGGCTAAACCCTAAACGGAGGCGATGCAGTTGTCAAATAGTTCCGGAGAATTCTTGATTTTGCCGGGCGGCACGGGAACCTTCCTTACAAGTACTCCGCGATCTCCCCGAGGGATTTGCGGCGCTTGGAACCCTTGGGCCGGTAGTCATCCGGCGGGTAGCCGAGGGGGGTGATGGCGAAAACCTGCTCGGTCGGTCCGAGGTTCAGGGCCTTTCTGAGCACATCCGGTTTGAAGGCGGCGATCCAGCAGGTGCCGAGTCCCTCTTCGGTTGCCGCGAGGATCATGTGGTCCATGGCGATGGTAAGGTCTGTCTCGAGGGAGTTGTAGCCGTCGTAGCTGCGCACCCAGGCATCTTTTTGATCCCCTGCCGCAATGAGTACGCAGGGGGCGTCGTTAAACCAGCGCTGGGGGTAGGCCCCGCGCACCTTCTCCAGCATTTCCTCCGACTGGATTACCAGAAACCGCCACGGCTGGTTGTTGGTGGCCGAAGGGGCGAGCCTGCCTGCCTCGAGCACCCGCTCGAGCACGGAGCGGGAGATAGTGCGCTCGGGATTGTAAGAGCGCACCGAGTGTCGGGTTTGTACGAGTTGTTGAATGGTCATCGTATTTCTAAAATCCTTTTTTCCCTGTGTCTGATAATAATACTAAGAAGGTAGACCTCCAAAGATTTTTATTTGAACAGGTACTGTAGTAGTTTTTCCTGCTTCGATAGTGAAGGTTTCTGAGAGACCGAGTTGGGTTTCTTCAACTTCTCCACCTGTTTGTGGATCAGTATATATTTCTTCATTGTGAATCACCATTTTATACGTACCTGCAGGTATACCCGTAATCTCTACTACTCCTTCAGTCTGACCATTTTGCTCTATGGTAACGTTGATTGAAATATACGGCATCCCTTGGATAAGAACGCTGTTTTGTAGCAGTTCATCCGCTTCGGCTTCAGTTAAGTCATAGATTTCCCAAGCTTCTGTATACGGCATATCTTCCGAATAGAAAAAAGCCACATCAACGGAAATGGTATCCGTTTGCTTAGGTGCGGGTCCGGATATCTGCATGGCCAGCCCGCCCTCGTTTCCCAGGTCTTGGATATAGCAACCACCTAGAAGGGCTGAGGCTATAAGTAAAATCAGGATTCCTATTATTAAACTTCTCTTTTTTTGAGTCATACTCTCCACCTTGTATTATTGTAGCAGTTCGTCAACAACACTCCACTCAACCCTCACTGTGCCGGTCCCGCTTCCCGCAGGATCCACGATGATGTCGAATGGCAGTTCCTCGTCGTCCTCGCCCGAGCCCACAAAGGGGTTGACCACCGAATCGGACAGTTTCTCGGATTCCGGTGATGTCGGCGGGGCGCCGGGGGTGGTCATTCTGCCGGACTGGCCCCCGCTGTAGGACCTGCCGCGGCCCTTGTTGTCGCTGTAGACCACCGTGCCGTCGCTGACCGAGAGGCTGTAGCCGTCGTAGGAAAAGGAGGTCCCGCGTACTGCAGCAGTAGAGACCGAGCTCTTGAGTGTGAAGTCGTGGCGCAGGCCTTCGGCCGAGCGCACGTTCGCATCTACTTTACCGACCCGCAGCTCGAGGGTGGAAGAGAGCTTGTCGCTTCGCTTGATGAGCTCATCCAGGCTGAGCCGGGTCAGCTGCTTGACATTCAGCTCGCTGTTTTCTATGCGAAGGACTGCAGATCCGCCGAAGCCGGTGGAGATCATCGAGCCGGAGGCCAGGCTCATTCCCGGGCGTGCTGCCTGCCAGCTGCCGCCGGGGTTTTTCACCTCGACCTTTCCGTTTACTTCGCCCACTGTAGCATTGGCTGCAAAGGCCGGGGCTGCTGCGGCTAGAAGTACCAGGATTATTATCAGGAAATGAGCGAACGATATTCTGTGTTTCTGTCTCATCTTCAGTTCCTCCTCAGAACTTGAGTGAAAGGTTCACTGTGGCCTTGTGCACCAGCGGTGAATCATCCCGGATGGCCCCTGTGTCTCCGGTGCCCGGGATAAAGAGGCCGTAGGCTACGGCGATTCCCAGGTCCGAAAGGGGGCGGAAATTGAGCCTCAGGTCCGCTTCCGAGCCGAGGTACAGGGATTCGTTGTCCGTCGGGTCCACCGGAACCACAGCCGGTGCCCCGGCAATCCCGGCAGGGGCGGAGCGGAAGAAGGCGAGGTAGGAGACCTCTCCCTGGAAGAAATCCCAGGGCTTCATCGAGAAGGCGGCCCGGCCGAAAAAGATGTTCGCGAGCCGCGGGCTGTAGATAACGCCGAGGGTGGATTCGGATATCGGCAGGAAGTTCATGCTGGTGTAGATTTCCGTATTGGGATCGCTGCTGTCGTAGGAGTAGATACCCGGAGCATCCTTGTCTCCGGAGCTGTAAACCCCGCTGAAGCTGAGGCGTGAGTTGAACTCACGTTCGATGAACCAGTTGAGTCCTCCGCCGGCCAGAAATCCCAACAGCACAGTTTCGTTATTCATCATGCCCGATCCGAAGTACCCGAAGCCGCTCCAGTACAGGTCGTCCACCAAAGGCCCGTTTATCCCGGTCCCGAGATAGGCGGTGTGGGTTCTGCCCTGGCCTGCATCGAGGTCGTCATCCGGGCGCAGATCGAACTGGCCGATCAGGGCCACATTCAGGTCCTGTCGTAGAAAGAGCTCCCGGAAGTTCAGCCCGGTGTTCGCAATGATCCGCGGCGGTCCGAGATATATATCCGGGTCTCCCTGGTCCCCGTCGTCTGCTGCGGAAAGAATAATCGTGGAGTTCGGTTTGAGGTTGAGTCCGGCGTAGCCGGCGGCCGCATAGGCGGAGAGGGACTGTCCGATAAACCGGTAGCGCAGCCCGTCCAGCCGGTGTGCCAGCACATAGCGGGTGAACTCGGTAAAGGCGAAGCGGCCGGCGGTAATCTGCGAGTCCGAATTCTCGTGGGGTATGGTATAGCGCAGCCGAAGTAAGTCCAGGTCCACCAGGAGGGGAATGTCCGGGGTGTAGGTGTAGCTTCCCTGGGTTCGGAAGTCGGTATTCTCGTTGAAGCTGTGGCTCAGCCACACGGATGCAATGTCTTCCTGCACGAGGGAGGCCTCGTCATCGTACTGAAAGCCGGTAGTATTGTTTATGTTCAGTCCCCAGTCGAGGGCTGAAACAGTAAAGGCGCCCGAGAAAAGGAAACAGAGGATAAACAAAAAAATCGCGCTGCGACCGGCGGGGAATGAATGGGTTTTCTGTTTCACTGGTTGCCTCCTGCTTCGAGCACATCGTCACTGTTCAAGACGGCGCTGAGTATCTCCAGAGCCCGTTTCCCGTCGATCATCACCGATGGATCGGGGGAACCCCGGAGAAAGCCCCGAAAATCCATTTCCCTCGAGGCATAGCGAGGGCCGGGAAGGATACTGTACATGATACCGCCGGAGAGATCGAAGGACTGCATTATCAGCAGAGAAAAATCGCCGAGATTGACCGGGTCATCCGCCTTTTCCGCGGAGAGCTTCCACTCTGCGGCTTTGACAAAGGATACCGCCTCCTGTTCGCCGGCATCCTCGTCGATCAATCCTGCCGATTCGAGCACCAGCTTCGATGCCGTTCCCAGGCGCAGCGGGTCTTCTTGCAGGACATTATCGATGTAATCGGCTGACTGGCTGAAGGCTATGCCCGGAAGAATGAAAAAAACAACACACACAAGAACAAACAGCTTTTTGGTATGGTTCATGGTATGGATATTATATCCCGCATGGGTGGAGATAGCAATAATTTTTCTTGTTATGTGATTGAATCCGTGCTGCAGGTAGCCGGATAGGAAAACCGCCCCGATCATCGAGGCGGTTTGAATGTACACAATGCTATTCCAGGTTTCGCTTACTGTTTCTTTGACAGGTACTCTTCAACATTGGAATCGTCTACCGGGAGGTAGGGGATAAAGATCTGATCATCGACACTCTCTCCGTTTGCAATCTGAACGGCAACCTCGATTGCCTTTCGACCCTGACCTTCCGCATCCTGGAACACGGTACCGTCGAGACGGCCGTCCTTGATGGCGTTCAGGGCGTCGATGGTGGCGTCAATACCATAGACCCGGATACCCTCGGCCAGTCCGGCGTTTTCCAGGGCTTTGAGTGCACCCATTGCCATGTTATCGTTCTGTGCGGCGACAACATCGAATTCCTTTCCCGACTGGAGCCAGTTTTCCATGAGTGAGAGTGACTGGTCCCGCTGCCAGTTTGCTGTTTGTTCTATGACAACCTCCAAATCGTTACCTTCGAAGGCCTCGAGAAGTCCCTTCTTCCGGCCGATCTGGGCATCGTGTCCGATCGGTCCCATAATCAGGGCAGCATCGCCCTCTCCGCCGGTATCATCAGCAATCATCTTGCCCTGGATTTTGCCGGATTCGGGGGCATCCGAGCCCACATAGGTTACACACTTGTCCTGGTTTTTTACTACCGAAACCAGGGTGAAGATGGGAACACCGGCTTCGACGGCTGCGTCGACTGCGGGCGCGCAGCCGTCGAGGGACATGGGATTCATGATGATAACGTCATACTGCTGAGCGATCAGATTTTCTACCTGAGCTACCTGTTTTTCCGCTTTTCCTTCCCCGTCGAGTATGGTGAGTTCGACACCCAGCTTTTCGGCTTGATCTTTCATGGAATTGGTTACCAGACGGATGTAGGTGTCGTTAAGCCACTGCATGGTAGCACCTACCCGGATCTGTTCTGTTCCGTTCCCTTCCTGCTGGCCGCCTGCAAAGGCAATTCCGGCAAAGAGAAGTCCGATCACAACCGTCAGAACAACGATTTTCTTTCCGCGCATAGTACGCTCCTTTTCCTTATATTTCAAAAGACCTTTTTTAGGCCCTTTGTTTCGTTTTCATATCAACAAAGACTGCAAAAATGATGATGGTTCCCTTGACGATTTGCTGGTAATACGAGGGGACATTGACCATATCCAATCCGTTGCTGATTACCTGAATGATCAGTGCCCCGATGATGGTGCCTGTGACCCTTCCAACCCCTCCGGTCGTGCTGGTACCGCCGATCACCGCAGCGGCAATCGCATCTAGTTCATAACCCATGCCGGCAATGGGAGAGCCGACGACCGTACGGGATGCCAGGAGGAGCCCGCCGAGTCCGGAGAGGCCGGCGGCAATGGTATAGACGAGGATCTTTATTCGGTCGACGTTGAGCCCGGAAACGTGGGCGGCTGTTTCGTTGCCTCCCACTGCATACATGTGGCGGCCGAACCTGGTCTTTTCGAGAGTAAAATAAGCGAGAAGGAATATGCCGGCATAAAAAACGATAAGCACGGGAATGCCGAAGATCTTGCTTCCTCCGAGCATCTTGAACGGCTCGGAGAGATTGATGACCTGCATCCCGTCGCACGCCAGCATGGCCAGGCCCCGGCCGATAGACATCATTCCGAGGGTTACGATGAAAGGGGGCACCTTTCCCTTTGCTGTCACGAAGCCGTTGATCAGTCCAAGTGCTGCTCCGGAACCGATACCTACCAGAATAGGAACGATGATCGGGTATTCTCCGGGATGGGCGAAGTGGGCGGCCATGACGCCGGAAAACGCAACAATCGATCCGGGAGACAGGTCGAGTCCGCCCGAGAGGAGGACCATAGTCGATCCGATTGCAATAATTCCGATGATCGAAACCTGGTTGAGAATATTTACAATATTTTGAAAGGTGAGAAAGTACGGTGAAAGAAAAGACATGATTATGCAGAGGATAATAAAGGCTATATAGATACCGTATTTCGAGGCCTTTTCGGTCATTGTTTGTACCATGTTCATGTGTCTTATTCCTCTCTGTCTTGGTTTGATTGACCTTGTCTTGATTGACCGGTAGCAAGATGCATGATTCGTTCCTGATCGATTTCCTGGTGGGTCAGGATGCCGGTGATGCTTCCTTCGTGCATGACAACCACACGGTCGCTCATCCCGATAATTTCCGGAAGTTCGGAGGAGATCATAATGATACCCTTGCCGGCGGCAGCCAGGCTGCTGATGAGGGCATGGATTTCCGCTTTTGCGCCGACATCAATCCCTCGAGTGGGCTCGTCCATGATAAGGATTTCGGGCTGGGATAGAAGCCATTTGGCGATAACCACCTTCTGCTGGTTCCCTCCGGAGAGATTGACGGTGATCTGATCGAGATTCGGGGTTTTGATTCTCAAGGAAGCGGACTGCCTTCCGGCTTCCTTCAGTTCCTGTTTATTTCGAATCACCCCGGCGGTACAGTAGTGTGCAAGTTCCACCAGTGTGATGTTTTCTTTGACCGAAGCCTTGAGGTTGAGGCCGACGGCCTTTCGGTCTTCAGGAACAAAACCGAAGCCTGCGGCAATCGCATCCTTCGGGGAACCTATTCGGGTTTCCTGTCCTCGGATCGTTATCGTTCCGGAATCTGCAGGGTATATACCGAACAAGGTTTCCATCAATTCCGTTCTTCCTGCCCCCACCAGTCCGGCAAAACCGAGAATTTCCCCGGATCTCAATTCGAAGGAAACATCGGAGAAGCACTTTTCCCTGCCGATATTGTTTACCCGGAGAATCACATCGGAGATGATGGTCTCTTGTTTCGGAAAAAAGTTGGATATCTCCCTGCCGACCATCATGGAAACGAGTTCGTCTCTGCTGACCTGATCTGTTTTTTTGGTATCTACGTTCTGGCCGTCACGGAGGATGGTAATCCGGTCGGCGATCCGGAAGATTTCCGACATTTTATGAGAGATATATACAATCCCGGTATTTCCATTTTTCAACAGATTAATGATCGAAAAGAGTTTTTCCACCTCTTTATCGGTGATTGCCGAAGTGGGTTCGTCCATTATGATGATGTTCGATTCGTAGGATATGGCCTTGGCAATCTCGACCATCTGCATCTCTGCAACACTGAGGGAACTCATGTATCGCCGGGGATCCA
>JAIPGG010000104.1 GCA_021736255.1 Spirochaetales bacterium
AGAGGGCTTCCCATCAATATGTGCTATTTGAATGCGACAAGTGAAGCGTGGAGTTCGGTGATCACCTAAAGACACATAAATTGTGTTTCTATATAGGGATAAGATGGCCTTAACCCGGCTTCACATCGACAGCCTGAGTAAAAAAAAATCCTGAACCGGAAAGCCCTATACGGGGAACGTGTATGGGAAATCGCCTGACCGTGTATCGAATTCATTTGACAGTGATACCGGCTGCGCTTAGGCTCTGGACATGGCTGACATTACGACGAAAATCGACTGGTACCGGACTCCGGTTCCCAGAGATCGATTGGCTGAGTTGACGCGCAGGGAGACACTCCGGCCGTTGCTTCATGTTGGCGGCCACCTGCTTTTCTCCGCGGCAACTGCGTTTCTGGTTGTCTTTGCATTCAACGCGCTGTGGTGGCCCTTTGTTGTGTTTGCGGTGTATCTGCACGGTACGTTCTATAATTTTCTGGGGATGTTTACCGGCATCCACGAGCTTTCCCACCGGACGGTGTTCAAGAATCATGCTGTGGGGGAGTTTTTCTACTTCATCCTCGGGATTCTTACCTGGAACAATATCTACAAGTTCCGCGCAAGTCACTTTGCTCATCATCGCGTTACCTGTCACGCCGGCCGGGACCTGGAGGTTGTGCTGCCGGAGAACTTCCGCCCGGTCGATTGGCTGTTCATGTTCTCCGTTACCCCGTTCTCCGGTGCAGGGGGCGTTCCCGGCATCATCTCGCTGATTGGTGAGTCCGTTCGCTACGCCTTCGGCCGATTCGACCGGGAGTGGGAGACCTCGCTTTTCCCCGAGGAGAAAAAGAAGGAACGCCGGGCGATCTTCAACTATGCCCGGCTGACGATCCTAATTCACATTGGTCTTGCGGTGCTCTTCATCCTCTCGGGTATGTGGATTCTGCTCTTTGTGGTGACCTTCGGCGTGTTCGTTGCGCCGTGGCTGGCCATTCTCTGTGCGTTGCCTCAGCACATCTGTCTGAAGGGAGACACGCCGGACTGGAGAATCTGTGCCCGCACCGTGCTCATGAATCCGATCATCCGCTTTTTCTACTGGAACATGAACTATCACATCGAGCATCACATGTACGCGAGTGTCCCCTTCTACAACCTGCCGGCCCTGCACGAGGAGATCAAAGGCGATCTTCCCGAGCCGTATCCCGGCCTGATTGCTGCCTGGAGGGATATTCTGCCGGCGGTGCGCAAACAGCGGATCGATCCCGACTACTGCATGATTCCGGAACTGCCTTCGTGAGGGATTTGGTGCCGTCCGGTGGTGGGAACACCGGCACATGCACCGGCTCCGGCAGTCCGGCTGAATAAGAACCAGCCTACAAGTACAAAATCCGTTTTCCCCGGTGAAAGAGGGAAATCTTCCGCGTCGACTCGGAGATGACCACGGCAAAGGATTCGGTGGCCGTGGTAATGGCGATGCCTGCTGCATGCCGGGCCCCGAGTCCCGGGTGCAGCTGATCATCGGAGGGGGTTCCTGAAATGTAGGTTCCTGCCGACATGATCGTTCCGTCCGTGTTGATAATAAAAGCTCCGTCGATCTTCGCGTACTCTTTGATGGTCTCTTCGAGACTCGGATCGAGGATGTTGCGGTTTTCCTTCTTTATCCCGGTAAACGGGTTGATGATCATCTGCCGCGTGTATTTGGAGAGCTTCTCGTAGTCGCCGAAGACGAAGAGGGTCCCGACCGCCTTTCCCTCCCGTCCCTCCACGGCCAGGTCTCCGGCGATCTGGAGGATCTGGGTCAGGATGTGTTGATTGTATTCGGGGCCCTTCTGCAGATAGTAGAGTTCGGGAAGCCGCACCTCATCCTCAATGGAGACCAGCCGGATGGTATCGAAATAACCGGAACCGGGCATACCGAAGAGATTGACCACCACGTCGTTCTGTTCGAGAAGCCCCTGGGTAAGGAGAAACATCAACGTGTACTGGATGTAGGCCGACCGGTTCAGGCTTCGAAAGGGGATATGCACCAGCTGCACCAATTCGAGATCTTCTTTGTCATAAAGCGAGGGGTTTTCAGTGACAACGAATACACGCCGCACTTCCTCGAGCCTCTTCAGGGGCGCCAGGGTGCCCAGCGCATCGGCATATACTACGAGGGGGGCCCCGCCAAGCTCCCGCTCGGCAACCAGCGCCTGTTGAAAACTGAGATAGGAAATCTCACGGTTTTTCGGAGTGACCTGTTCCCCGACCTCCTTTTTGTCCTCGGTGAGCAGCCGGTAGAGCTCCTCGGCATCGAGATCCCAGTCGTCCCTGATGTGGAACTCCCACTGCTTCAGGTGCATGGCGATCTCGCTGAGCACCATCAGATGTTCATTTCGGTCGCCGATCAGCAGCAGAACGAGATGGACCTTGTCCTCGGTCGAGGGATCCCATGATATGCCCTCCCGGCTCAATCCGACTGCCAACAAACTGTGCTGAAGTTCGTCCAGGACCATGTGGGGCAGTGCAATCCCGGGTGCCAGGCGAGAGCTGAGCTGTTTTTCCCGGTCGAGGATCCCTTGTTTGATCACCTCCGGATCGAGCCCGGGAGCAGTCCCGCAGATGGAGGAAACCAGAGAGCTAATGATTTCTTGTTTGTCTTTCCCCTGATATACGCCCACCCGCAGCGGACTCAAATACGAAGAGAGTGCCACCTGTTTATCTCCTTGAGTCTTAAAGGATGCCGGCGACGTTCTTTTTATAAGCTTCGTCGATGCGGTTCAGCTCTTTTTGGGTCAGTTCGAAATCGCCGCCTCCGGCATTGCCCCGAGCCTGATCTGGATTCTTGGCGCCAACCAGCGCGCTCGTGATTCCCGCTTGCCGGATAGTCCAGTTGATGGCTACCTGACCCGCCGTAACGCCTCGCTCGTCTGCGATCCCACGGAGTACCTCCAGGAGCGACTGGATGTTCCCCCATACGTTCTTGTTGAACCATGGGTAGAAGTGTGCACGATTGTCGCCTTCCTCGAACTCGGGGATCTCGCGGAACTTGCCGGTGAGGATGCCGCCGGCGAGCGTGCCGTAGTTCACGATGCCGATCCCATTGTCGAGGCAGTACTGAATTACCTCGCCTTCGATATCCCGCTTGAGAAGTGAGAATTGCGGCTGGAGACTTACAATGTCCCCGTACTGCCTGATCTCTTCCATTTGTGCGATGTTGAAATTCGAGACGCCGAGATAGCGGAACTTGCCGGCCTCCTGCGCCTTGTTGAGTGCGGTCATCGTCTCTTCGATGGGGGTGTTGGGGTCGGGCCAGTGAATCTGGTAGAGGTCGATAACGTCTACCCCGAGCCGGCGAAGGGAATCGTCGATCTCCTGCAGCACCGATTCAGCTTTGAGGTTGCGGACAAAATCATCCTCTGTGCGAATGATGCCGACCTTCGTTCCGATTACGACCTCATCGCGTCGGCCCTTTACGGCTCGGCCGACAATTTCCTCGGAATGGCCGGCCCCGTATGCCGGAGCGGTGTCGATGAAGGTTATCCCCGCGTCGATTCCCGCCTGTATTGCGCGAACCGACTCCTGATCGTCCACTTTGCCCCAAAAATCGTTTCCAATAGCCCATGTACCCATACCAACGGGAGAAATGCGCAGGTCCGATGTGCCCAGTTGCCTATGTTTCATTTTCGATTCCTTCTGAAAAGAGAATGTATTTCTCCATTCATTTTATGGGCAGGTGCGTCCTTCCGTCAAATATGCACAGGTATAAACCCCAGTATGTACTTCGCCGGATGAGCTGGGACCGAATGTCGCTAGTATTTATCTTTGACTACAAAATATCCATCCATGCCGAGCCGTCGGTGATTGCCGATGCTGCAGTAGAATTCATAGGTAAAACGGATGGTGTCGCCCTTATTTACCCGTATCTCGTTCGGGAGGTAATCGAACCCTCAATAATTTGAAAGCTGGAAAAAGCGAGTTGGGAAGGGGGCTTCTTTCGACTGGATAAACCGGTATCCTTTGCAGGCAAGCCGAGAACCAGGTGCTCTGGGCTTCTTGTTCCCGTTTTCCCTGTCGGCGTCTATTCTCTATTCAAGCCGGTCTTTGAGTTCCCTGGCGGCCTGATATCCGTCTTTGAGCTCGAGCGCCTTCTCGAGGAGCTCGACGGCATCTTGCGATGCTCCTCGTTCGGCTGCTTGCTTCGCCTTCCAGTAGAGATAGGTGTGTGAGTTCTCCGCCAGATATTCGGCGGGTTTCGATGTTCCGGCGGTCTTGATTTGGTATTCACCGGTTGCTGCCGGCCCCATATTCTCGCCGTCGATCGATAGCTGAGTCGAGACCGATCCTTCGAGTGCGTCCTCTGTTCTGCCCGTTGGTTGGAAAATCAGGGGGCTTTCCACCAAACCGTCGGATCCGTCCCTTTTCCATATCACTTTTGTCCTTCCGGTCAGAAGGTATCCCTCCGGCCGGGGATCGTATCCCGCTTGGCGAACCTCTTCTATGCTGTCGGCTTCGTTTGAATATCCTTCCAGTTCGGTGTAATACCCGACGATCTGGTTCTGAATCGGGTCCCACTCGAATTCGTAGACCGCCGTTTGTTCGGAACCTGGTTCAGAGAGCTTGCAGCTGACCGTCCACATCGGGGGTTCGGTGGAACAGGATACAAAAGCGAACGTTGCCGTCAGAACCACTAAGAGTGCAAGAAATATCGGCGCGATGAAAGTTGATTTCATGGTCCCTCCAAAGGGCAAAAGTTTTTTGTGTAAAGTCAGATGCTTTCCATTATACTAATGTATAGGGGCCTTCATGTCGATTTGGATGCGATTCCGTACAATTCGCTCGGCTTGACCGCAGCACTTTTCATCACTAATGTTTTATTTGAGGTATATGATGATGTTTGATAAACGCATAATGTGTCTAGTCCTTTTTATGGCAGGATTTCTGGTCCTGCCGGCACTTGGCCTCGAGGCGATCGAGGGTGAGACCGTAAGTATATCCGTGAGAAGTGCCCAGCTGCGAAAAGAGCCCTCGCACCTCGCGCCGGTGAGGGCCTCTCTCGCCTATACCGACCAAGTGGAGGTTCTAGAGGTTCAGGGGGATTTCTATCGGGTGAGCAGCCAGGCGGGGAAAGGCTGGCTGCACAAATCAGCAATAAGCGAAGAAAAGATCGTACTCCTTGGCGATGGAGAAGATGTAGAGCGTGCGGCCCGGGATGATGAGGTAGCCCTTGCAGGACGCGGATTCAACGAGCAGGTTGAAGAACAGTACAAGAGCGAGGAGGGGCTGGAATTCGACGGAGTCGACCGCATGGAATCGCGAGAGCCCGAGGAGGACACCTTGCGTGAATTTATCCAGGCAGGGAATCTGCGAATTCCGGAGGGCAGCTGATTATGCACATACAAAGAGATCATAGTATTGGGTATGTGCTTATTGCCGCCATGGTCGTCGTTATTGTTTCTTCGTGCGGCACTTTGGCGTCCATCGGCGCGGGAATCGGAGAGGCCACCGGGGCAATCGACTCCCGTCAGGCCGATAGTATTCGAGAGACCGGCAGCCGTGTCGAACGCAGTTTTGAAGACTTTACTCCCGAGCAGGAATACTACATAGGCCGTTCTGTCGGAGCAAGGGTGCTCGAACGATATCCTGAATACGACAAGCAAGAAGCCAACAAGTATGTAGCCACTATCGGCAATGTGCTCGTCCTGTCCTCAGAGCGCCCGTCGTTATACGCGGGGTATTCCTTTCAAATTCTCGATGACAAGGAAATAAACGCCTTTGCAACCCCCGGAGGGCACATATTCATTACCCGGGGAATGATGGAACTCGCCGATAACGAGGATGAGCTTGCGGCAGTTTTGGCCCACGAGATCGCGCACATACAAGAAAGTCACGGCTTGCAGAGTATTCGTACATCCCGCATCACCTCCGCCCTCACGAGCGCCGCTATTACCGGTGCGTATGTCGCCGGAAGCGACGAGGTTGCCGAATTGACCGATATATTCAGCGACTCTATTGACGACGTTACGCAGACCCTGTTTACCGCAGGCTATTCCCGGTCGTCCGAGGAGGAGGCGGATACCGCGGCCGTCGCGATACTCCGAAGAGCCGGCTACAGTCCCCGCGCTTTGCTCACCTTCCTCGAAGAGATGGATACCGATTGGGAGCAGGATGGCCCCGGCTTTATGCAGACTCACCCCTCTCCGAGAGACCGCATGGAAGATGTGGAAGCAGCGCTGCATGATGACGACTCGGATGTCGATGAGCGCCGCACGAAGCGTTTTGAACAGGTCATAGGGAGTCTATAAACGTGTCGTCAAAGGGTCGAACACGAATCCTGCGGGCGGCAATTGTCGGGACAGGCGCTGCGCTGCTCGCGGTTTTGCTGGGTTTCACCGGAGTTCTGGAAGAGGCCGAACTGAGCAGCTACGACATGCGGGTAAGGGCATTCGCCTCCGAACAGGATGAGGAAGATGAGGTGGTGCTGATACTGGTGGACCAGGAAAGCTTGAACTGGGCACTGGAAACGCAGAAACAGCCTCATCCCTGGCCCCGGGAATACTACAGTTTTATTACTAGGTTTGCCCGCAGAGCCGACGCCGCCTCGCTGACCTTTGATGTGCTTTTTACCGACGACAGCTTTTTCGGAGTCGGCGACGATATACGATTTGCCCGTTCCGTGGAGGAATACGGCAGGGTTGTTAATGCGGCCTTTTACGGTCAGGAGACGGGCACCCACGAGAGGTTCCCGGATTATGTTGATCCCTCGACAGCATCGGTAGAACTCGAAGGCTTTCCGGAAGATCTTGTTCCTTCCTTGTCCCGGGCATTTTTCCCGGTGCCGGAGATCTCCGAGGCGAGTGCACGGATTGGTAATGTGAATATCATGCCGGACTCAGACGGCGTCTACCGGCGGGCGCCGCTTGTCGGCGAGTTCGATGGCCTCGGGGTTCCGAATCTTGCGCTTGCCGCCTATCTCGAGTCGATCGGCGGGAGATCACTGGAGTTTTCGGCCGATGGTCGTTCACTGCGGGTGGGCGAGAGGGAGGTGCCGCTCGATGCGCAGGGCCGTCTCATTACGCGCTTCGATTCGCTCTACCAGGATCGTACGAGGTTAAGTGCCGCTGCGATTATCCAGAGTGAAGCCCGTCTGGCAGGCGGTGCCGAGGATCCCCCGCCGGTTGATCCGGAAGAACTCGAAGGGCGTCATCTGGTTGTCGGATATTCGGCTCCCGGCTTGCTCGATCTGCGGCCGCTTCCTACCGGTTCCGAGGTTCCCGGTGCAGCTTTTCACGCGGCCATGCTCGAGAATCTGCTTTCCGGGCAGTTTATGCGCGAGCCGAACACGGGGATTCGGTTTATGTATATGGCGGTGCTCGCTTTTTTCGCCGGCTTTCTTGCCGCTGTGACTCGCGGGTCATTTTTGACCGCTCTTTCGCTTGCAGGGGCTGCTCTATTTCCAGTTATTGCCGGGACGGCCGTATACTCGCTGGGTCTGTGGCTGCCGATTGTCGTACCCGCTGCTGCAGGCACAACCGGAGCGGCGGCGGCATCTGTGTGGAACTACGCTACTGAAGGGCGCGAGCGGCGGTTTATTAAGGGGGCTTTCAGTCAGTACCTGAGCCCGGCGGTGATCGAGCGGCTCCTCGATGATCCGAGCCGTCTTCAGCTCGGCGGCGAGCGTCGTGAACTGACTATCTTTTTCAGCGACTTGCAGGGTTTTACATCGCTGAGCGAGAACCTCACTCCCGATGAGCTCATACAGATCCTTAATCAGTATCTCAGTGAAATGACTGATATAGTGACCGGGGCCGGCGGAACGGTAGACAAGTACGAAGGAGATGCGATTATTGCGTTCTGGAATGCGCCGCTGGATGTTCCCGACCACCCGGCTGTTGCGGTGCGTGCAGCCCTGCAATGCCAGCGGCGGCTTGCCGAAGTAAGGCCTGAATTCAGAGAGCGGGTCGGCAAAGATCTGTATATGCGGGTCGGGCTGAATACCGGCGAGGCAGTCGTGGGCAATATGGGAAGCAAGGACCGCTTTGACTACACCATGCTCGGCGATGCGGTAAACCTCGCAGCCCGGCTCGAAGGCAACAACAAGCAGTTCGGAACGTATACCATGATTTCCGGGGCCACCGCCTCGCGTCTGCCGGAGGAGATTGCGTGCCGGGAGCTCGGCCGTATCAGGGGGGTAGGCCGAATCGAGCCGGTGCAGGTTTTCGAACCGATGTCCCGTGAGGATTACGATGCTGAACGTGAGCGGTTCGAAGCCTTTGCCGAAGGCCTAAAACGGTATT
>JAIPGG010000105.1 GCA_021736255.1 Spirochaetales bacterium
GTTTCATCTTCCGTATTCAAGCGCATGTCCAGATCCGCCGATTCTCGATATGAGAAACCTCTCTCATTTTTTTCCAGATGGGCCATAGAAAGCCCTAGATCGAAGAGAATAATATCAGCTCCGCCGCTTGACCGGCTCTCCAATTCCCTGCGGAGATCGGGCAGTACCTGGTCGAACCATCCCTGCAGCGGAAAAAACCGGTCCGAGAAGGGCTCGAGCCGCTTCTTTGCTGTCTCGAGCATCCACGGATCGGCGTCGATGCCGTATACGGTAATTGCCTCGAAGGCTTCGAGAAATTTGCTGCTGTGTCCGCCCTGACCGACAGTTGCGTCAATCATGGTTTGTTGTTCCCCCCCCGGAGACAAAAACCGGAAAACCTCTTCCGGCAATACTGCCCTATGTTCAACCATATGCAGGCTCAATCATCTCAATCTCACCTGATCCTCTCCGACACCAAACGGCACGTTCCTAAAAAGCCAGAAGATTGCCCATTTCCTCCGCAGCTTCCTGGAACTCGGCTTCGTGTTCATCCCAGTATCCCTGGAATTCCTTTTCATCCCAGACTTCAATGTAGCGCTGTATCCCGAGGATCACGCATTCCTTCTTGAGGCGTGCATGTTCCCTGAGAGTCTGCGGAATACTGATTCTGCCCGCCTTGTCGATTTCGACTTCTTGGGCAGGCCCGATTATTCGGCGCTGAATCATTCGCGCCTTTCCCTGCAAGAGGGAGGTCTGTTTGAGAAGATTTTCCGAGAACTGGGTCCATTCTTCCGGCGGAAAGAGCCACAGGCATCTATCAACCCCCCGGGTAAGAATCAGATGATCACCGGAGATATCATTCCGGATGCGGGAGGGCACCAGTAAACGCCCCTTATCGTCCAATGAATTGTGAAATTCTCCCGTAACCACCTCAGTTCACCACTTTTCCCTAAATTTTCCCACTTTCTCCCACTTGATGTTCTTATACTATCCCATGCATAGATTCTGTCAACTACGATAACAAGAGCAAAACAGCTTTTCGCGGCAATTTAGAAAAAAAGCGTACACGCATGTTTAGTAGAAAGAACAGGGAAGGCAAAGAGATAATGAATTGACGAAAAAAGGGAAGAACTCAGCACAATTGCAACACCTTGGGCAGCAACTTGTTACGCTCTGGTGATCCGATTTCCTCAGGGAGGGCTCATGTTTCAACAGGAATACTACATTGTCTATCCGGAAGGAGACATACAGGAAATCGACGCCCCTCTTGCGGCGGGACAGATGACCGATCTCAACGGGAGACCGCTCAGGCTTCCCCTGACGACTCTCCGCCAGATCGTTTACCGTGTGTACCGAAAACAGACCCGTACAGCTACAGGGATCGAGCAGGTCTATTATTCACTGGAACTGGTTCCTATTGATGAACTCGAGAAATATCTTTCCTGAAAATCCGATAATCCATATCAGGAAAGAGGTTGTTCTTCTGGGCGATCCGGGTTAACCATTCGGTATTTACCGTATTACGGCACAGAGATCCGTAAATCTGATTGAAATTATAGATGTGTTCCTTGACTCGACGCACAGCATAGGGAACGGTTGTTCCCGTTTTCATAATGAACGGCCAATCAGAGGCCTGGCTAAGCAGGACCTCCCTGGCTGCCTGGTTCAGGGCCCGTTCTTTTAATCCGTGTTCGTCGGGAAAACGCTGCGCCAGTTCTTCCATCCGCCGAATATTCTTGTGGATATGCCGGTAAATCCAGTCGTTTTGTCCGTCAAGCCAGACTTGAGCATATCCCTTTTCTCCCCAACTCGAAAATGAAGGAGTTGCGGTCTGAATATCCGGATTCGTATTGAGATAATCAGTGGGGGTTACCATATCGATACCGCCGGAGGTTTCGGCATCCGCAAAATTCCGAAAGACCTCCTTTATCCAGATCGGGCCCTCGAACCACCAGTGCCCGAAGAGTTCCGCATCAAAAGGGATATTGATCAGAGGAGGAATATCCATGACCTCCGAGAGTTTATCGAACTGCCGTATCCGATTATAAACGAAGTTTTCGGCATGTTCGGCGGCCTTTGCACGTGCTTTTTCCGGGTTATATGGAAGCTTTTTCTCGGTTTCGCCGGTGATGGCCGAATATTTGAAACCTGTGCTGACCCGGATATTTCCGTCGTGAATATAGGGGCCGATGTAATCGAGAGGCAGATCGTAGCCTATGTCACGATAGAAATCCCGGTAGACATGGTCGCTCGGATATCCCTCCTGCGCAGACCAAACGGCATGTGAGGCAACCGGGTCTCGTCCGAAGGCGGCAATCCCGTTCGGGGTTCGAACCGGTGCATAAACACCGGAGCGGGGCTGCGGAGAAGCAAACATGAGGCCATGAGCAGCTGCAAAGAAATAGTTCAAGTTGTTCCGGTTCAGATAGTCTTCCAACCCGTTGAAATACCCGCACTCGGGCACCCACATTCCCGCAGATTCCTTCCCGAGAAAACGGTGATGGGTGGCCATTGCCACCTGGATCTGGGCCTCTATATCGCGGGGAAAATCCTGATAAAGGGGAAGAAAACTGTGGCTGGCTGCAGTTGTGATAAGTTCCAGGTTTCCCTGCTTTTGAAAATACTTAAATCCTTTCAGGATATTCTTTTGATACAGATCGGCGAAGTCTTCCAGGTTTTGCTTGTACAAACGCTGATACATTCGGGCTACCGGTAAATGCTCAGGATCCTCGGCAGAGGTACGCTCCAGTTCCTTTTCAGATAGCTCCAGAAGTTTCTCCAGATGGGCGATATACCGGTCCTGCAAGAGCTCGTCGGTCAGCATAGAGATCAAGGTCGGCGATATGGAAAGGGTTAACCGGAAGGGCACCTCTTCCCGTTCGAGTTCGCTGAACACCCGAAGCAGCGGGAGATAGGTTTCGGAGAGAGCTTCGAAAAGCCACTTTTCCTCGAGAAAGTCCTCATATTCCGGATGACGGACGAAAGGCAGATGTGCGTGAAGAACAAAGCAAAGATAACCTAATCCCATAGATTCAATCCTGTTGTATCCCTTCCGTCATGATTTGAGACGGAGATATTCATTATCGAGTAAAGAGATGATCCGTTGGGGAATTCCATCCGTCTCGGCATCCTCATCATCGAGAACAGCACTGAACAGCTGCTCCGTCGGTGCGTCGATCTCCTGCTGCTGTTCATCGAGTTCGATGGAATAGGCAGGGGTTAATATACATCCGGACTCTGCAAGGACCTCTTCCCTCCCCTCTATAAGGCAGACTAACTGAATACAATAATAGTTGCCTATCCGCGGAAGATTGATATACCACCGTGAATCCTCAGGATCGACGGATATATCAAATGTGTTTACCGGTTCACATTCTTCGAGACAAGTTTCCTGTTTCTCATTTACACGGAGCATGAGGCCTTCGAAGGTTGGGTCATGTTCCAGTTCGTACCGTTTATTGTCCGAAATATCCCAATAGGCAAAGGCCCATGCAGGATCCCGCAGCATCAGTGTTATTTTCGTCTCGTTGTAATGCTCGGGAAGTTCATATTCATCAATTTCCGAAAAGTCCAGATGATCTCCATTGAGGATATCGTATTTTTTTCCCTCAATCCGGACTATTTGATTTTGAAAAGCCTCTTGCTCGATCCTGTCTTCCTCGATTGCATCCTGGATTGCAGCAACAATGTCGGCTTTTTCCGCTCCCGGTTCGATCTCGAGCCCATTCTCATCAGCCAAAGTGTGAAGTTCACTGAGGGATAGGGACTCAAGATTGTTTGTAAACATGCTCACCCCTGCTTCGTCCTTGTTGATTCATCCTAGGAAATTGAATACCATTGTGTCAAGACCTAAGGGGAGAAGCTATGAACTATCTCATAATGCACGCGCACTTTTATCAGCCTCCCCGTGAGGATCCATGGACCGGCCTCATACCCAAACAGCCTTCCGCCTCACCTTATCATGACTGGAATGAACGGATTACCCGGGAATGCTACGGCCCATGCGCTTTTTCACGGATTCTCGACGAATCCGGTAATATTGTAAATATAATCAACAATTATCAGTATCTTTCCTTTAATTTTGGCCCTACCTTGCTGAAGTGGCTCGAAACCTCAGCGCCGGTGGTATATGAACGAATCCTCGAAGGCGACAGACTGAGCATCGAGGCCAACGGCGGGCACGGCAATGCCATTGCCCAGGCATACAATCACACCATTCTCCCCCTGGCCTCTCCAAACGACGCCCGCCTCCAGATCCGGTGGGGACTCGAAGATTTTCGCAGACGTTTTGAAAGGGACCCCGAAGGGATGTGGCTTCCGGAAACCGCCGTAAACCCTGTTGTGTTGGATCTGCTCATCGACGAGGGGATGAAGTTCGTAATTCTCTCCCCCTGGCAGGCTTCGGCGGTAGAAGGCTCATCGGGGATGGAAGAAATCCCTCCCGACCAGCCGGTCGATTGGAGGAGGCCCTATCGACTCGATCGACCGGGGGGAAGCATAGCCGCATGCTTTTACAATCCGGTCTTGGCCCAGGGGATATCCTTCGAACACTACCTCCGCAACGCCGACATGCTCGCCGAGCATATCAGGGGTTTTGCTGATCCCGAAGACCCGAACAGGTGCATCTCGGTTGCAACCGACGGTGAAATCTACGGCCACCACGAACCCTTTGGAGACATGTGCTTTTCCGCCCTGACCGGCATTTTAGAGGAAGACAAAGAAATCGAGCTCACGAATTACGGGAAATACCTGGAGATGAACCCTCCGAAAAAAGGGGTACGGCTGAAGGAAGGAGAAGATTCCCACGGAAGTTCATGGAGCTGCGTTCACGGGGTATCCCGCTGGTATCGCGACTGCGGATGCAGTACCGGAGGGCGCCCCGGCTGGAACCAAAAGTGGCGCACTCCTCTTCGGGAAGCATTCGATTTTCTGAAACGAAAAATCGACTCAGCCTACCGGAAAGAAATCAAACACTTCACCGAAAAATCCCCGGACCGCCTCCTCCGTGAATATGGATCAGTAGTAACCGGAAAAGAGAGTGGAAAAAAATTCGCCGAACGCTTCGAGGGAAACAGCAGCGATCTGCTCTTTCTTCTGGAGGGAATGAAGTATGCTCAGTTCATGTTCACCTCCTGCGGATGGTTCTTCGCCGAGATCAACAGCATCGAGCCGGTACAAAATATGCGCTACGCCTACAAGGCCTTTCTGTTGTACCGCCGGTATCTTTCCGAAGAAGTGCTTCACCGGTTCCTCGAAATCCTGGATAAAGCCCGGAGCAACCTAAAGGAAAGCGATTCCGGCAAGAAAATCTTCAAGCGTCATGTAATAAGAAAACGCCGGGGAAGCCGGTATGCAGCCTCTCTGTTTGTTCTGTCTCATCATCTCGGTCTTGGCGTAAAGGCCGAAGGAGGACATTACGCAGTTCTCGATCACCGGGAAAAGAATTCCGAAGAGGGAGAGCTCGAACTCGAGGACAGCAGTCTCGCCCGAAATGTCGAATACAACTATCACATCGAACGGGAAGGAGAGGCGATTTATCTATCCTTGCGAAGAACGACAGGAAAGTCGTACCAGCGGATAAAACTCTCCTCCCTTCCCGAAGAGATCCGCGACCACCTGATAACAATGAGCGGCGAACAGATTCGTGACCGCTGCGGGAAACATGCGGAGGTCATCTTTCCTCATTTGAAACAACTGCTCGATCTATCAGGCGCCATGGAAACTCAGATTGATCCCTCACTCAACAAACTCATGGAAGCAAATTTGGCCTGCCTTTTCGAATCAAGACTCGATACTGCCGGCCGGGAGTTTACTGATAAGAACATTGCGGCGATCGAGGAGGTGCTCTTTATCAGCGATCGCCACAACATCACCTTCGAAGAGGAACGCATCGAAGACGCACTGACAAAAATCCTCGACAGGCATGCACGGTCGGTCCTCGAAAACCGGGATCCCGAGGAGCTTGCGCTTCTGACCCGGCTGATCGAAGCGTGCAGGCGCTACGGGCTCGGAATTCAGCTCTTTCGAATACAAAACGAGGTTTTCCACACTCTGCAGAAAGCCGCATCGGAGAAAACCGGCGGCAAAGAATCCGACCCGGTCCTTCTCCGCCTCGGCGGATATCTTGGAATCAATACTCAGGCCGTTACCGGTGTGCCTCGAACCGAACCCTCCGGCGGGCATTTCGAAAAGTAAATCCACGCCCCGCGTATTCGTTTTCCCCTTCTTCCGGCGGCCTTCGGGCGAGCAAAACCATCACATCGCCGATACCGACCGGTTTGACCAACCGGTCGAGAATTTCTTTCAGAAAACGGGGGCCGGCCCCTGCTGCAAGTCCTCCCCAGGTTTTTATCCGTTCGGTACGGAACCCCGCGCGTTCCACAAGCTGCTTCAATGTGTATTTGCGAAACAACACAATGTGATCGGCTATGGCAGAACGCCATCGCTC
This sequence comes from Spirochaetales bacterium, assembly GCA_021736255.1. Taxonomy (GTDB): domain Bacteria; phylum Spirochaetota; class Spirochaetia; order JAIPGG01; family JAIPGG01; genus JAIPGG01. The sequence continues at coordinate 6,428 of JAIPGG010000105.1, forward strand.
ACCGAGCAGCCTTGCCTGCAAGCCCCCGATATTCGGGGTGGTCAGAATCAAATAACCGCCGGGGATCACAATCCGATAGAGCTCCTCCACAAACCCCACCGGATCGGTAAGGTGCTCAATCAGGTGCGAGGCATGAACAACAGTGAAGCGGCGGGCGGAAAAAGCAGCGGATTCTAGTGTCCCGGCATGGATCGGAACACCCCTCGTTTGGGCTCCATATTCAGCCGATTCCCTGCACACTTCTACTCCCTGAACCGACCAACCGCGGTCAGCCAGGCTCTCCAGAAGCATACCGGTAGCGCAGCCTACATCGAGAAATTCACCTGATGCGGATTCTCTGCGGTCTATGTGCGGGAAGAATCCGATATCATGAAGGGCAAGCTGCATCAGGCGGTAAAACTGCGATTCGTTCTCCAGCTCATATTCAAAGTATTCCCGGCCGTAACGCTGATTTAATTCCTCCTGAGAACTGCGGGGATTTTGAAAAACCACTTTACAGGACCGGCAGCGCTCGAAGACAGCCCCGGGAATCCGCAGAAGAAGAGAGGAATCTTTCGTACCACAGACAGGGCAAGGCATACGTTCGGGGGATTCATTGCCGGGTACTGTAGAGAAGGTTCGTACAGCTCCGTCATCGGACACTGAGGGTCACCTCTGCCGCAGTGGTGTTTCCGGCTGCGTCGCTCACGAGTACGGTGATCTCATTTACATCATCATCGAGATCGAGTCTTCCGAGCTGATATTCCCAATCCCCGCTGTAGAGCTCATGAAATGTTTTTCGACCTGTTTCGCTTCCCATCGTGACTCCTCCTGCCTCGGACTGAATCATATCGAAGTTCAACAGCAGAGCGCTCTCACCGTTTACCCGAACCTCGATACTGTAAGGGGCGGTAGGGAGGAAATAATCAGCTTCAGCGCTTGGATCATAGGTCACAATCGAAATCGGAAGTTCTGTATTTTCTGTGATGACACGTCCACCGGGAGAAACCGGTTCGAGTTCATTGAAACGGAGGCTCTCGATTACCGGAGCCTGTTCGTCCCGATAGGGAGGCAGTACGAGGAGAGGATTTACCAGCCGATCGAGTTTACGGTCGATTAGTTCGAAATGGAGATGCTTTCCCAATGAATACCCGCTCTCTCCGATGAGCCCTAGAGCGTCTCGCTTTTGAAAGCGCTCTCGGTTGACGGGTATGCTGTTGGGGGCCAGGTGCGCATAAACCGAACGGATCTTCCCGGCATGTTCGAGGATTACAAAATTTCCCATTCCGCTGGGTATGGTTCCATACATTCGGCTGTCGTTTATAAAAACGAGCTCGCCCCGTTCGACCGGCTTTACTTCCTGCTCTCTTCCTATATCGATACCCGTATGAAAATGATCGATTCTGCTCTCTCCAAAGGTGGCAGTAAGATACCGGTCTTCCACCGGCCAGTCGATCGCGCCTGCGGAAAAGAAAGCATATATGCATAAAAAGAAAAGCAAAATGATACGCTTCATC
>JAIPGG010000106.1 GCA_021736255.1 Spirochaetales bacterium
ACCACCCTGAATACCCCCGGCCTCTACCCGGTTCTGGTTACCTCGTTCAACTGTTCCCCCGATTCCTTTCTGGTGGAATACTTCCGCCGGCTTGCCGACCGCGCCGGCAAACCCTACCAGATCCTTCAGCTGGACGAACACGATTCTACCGTCGGGTACGGAACACGGGTCGAATCAGCCGTCCGCGCCTTCCGAAACCACCACCGCCTCCAGCGCCTGGGCAGCAGTTTCGTAAAGAGCGGCCATCTTCCGGTGGTCCCCAAAATTGAGAAATCCCTCGAGGGAAAAACCCTCCTCTTCCCGAACTGGGACACTATGGCCGGCCCCCTTCTGGCGGCGAATCTCCGGGGCTACGGGATCGATGCACGCCTCCTCGAAGAAGACGAAACCACGATCCGCAGAAGCATGCGGCTCAACACCGGCCAATGCATCCCAATGAATGTCATTACCCAGGAGTTCGTTGACTACGTGAAACGGCACGGCCTCGACCCAGCCCACACCGTTCTCTGGATGATAGAAACCTACTGGGCCTGCGGTGTGGGAATGTACCCGGGCTACATCAAGGGAATGTTCGAAAAGATCGGCGGAGGATTTGAAAACGCCGGAGTTTACATCGGCCCGCTTTCTCACATCGATATCTCTCCCAAACTGGCGGTCCGCACCTATCTTGCCTTCCTCTTCGACGGCATGCTCAGACGGATGTCCACCCGGCTGCGCCCATACGAGAGAGAAATCGGTTCGGTCGACCGGGCGGTCGAACAATCCCGCGGGGACTTCGTAAGGTGTTTCGAAGAAAACGGCGATTTCGAGACAGTAGTCGACCAGGTAGTTTCCCGCTTTGAATCCATTCCCGTTCGGCGGGAAGAGCGGCCGAAGGTCGCCGTCTTCGGGGATGTCTACGTACGGGACAACGATGTAATAAATCAGGACCTGATCCGTTTTATCGAGGACCATGGAGGAGAGGTGGTTTCCACCCCCTACAACGAATATGTGAAGATTATAGCCGGTGCCTATTTCAAACGCTGGATCAAAGAGCGGCAGTATCTTCAATTTATCAAGAACCGCTCACTCCTTGCCGTTTTGGAGGCTGTGGAAAAACGGTACCTCAACTACTTCCGTGAATTTACCGTCGATTCTCAGTTCTTCAACAACAAACAGACGGAAAAGGAACTCGGCAGCTTCCGAATCCATCTCGAGCAGGAGGGAGAAAGTTTCGACAATGCCTTGAAGATCTTTTACCTGCTCAAGCAGTTTCCCGATATATCGCTGTTTGTGCAGACCAACCCCGCCTTTTGCTGCCCCTCCATGGTAACCGAGGCAATGAGCGGGACAATCGAAGAGATAACCGGAGTACCGGTGGTAACGATCACCTACGACGGGACCGGCAGCAGCCGGAACGATCTCATCGTCCCGTACCTGGAAGAGGCCGCAAAACGCCTCGCTCCCGGGGCCGGAGAGCTGAGCCGCGCCGGGCAGCCTATCCGGCGTTGCTCGATGCCGCCCAGATATTGACTCCGCCTTCCTTGGCATACTGTTCGATCTCTTCGAGCTCTTCTGCGGAAAAATCCGGCTTCTCGAGGGCTTTGATATTCTCACGTATCTGTTCCGGCCGGCTTGCCCCGATCAGCACCGTTGTAATCCGCCTGTCCCGAAGGACCCAGCTCAGCGCCATCTGCGGCAGGGTCTGCCCCCGGCGTTCGGCTATCCGGTTCAGGGCCCGGACGTTTTTCAGGTTTTCATCGGTGAGAAATGAGTCGGCCCGGAAAAACTGGGAAGCAGTCTGTGCCCGGGAATCCTCGGGGATACCATCGAGGTACTTCGTTGTCAGCAGTCCCTGGGCAAGCGGGGAAAAGGCTATGCACCCTACCCCGAGCGATTCGAGGGTGTCGAGAAGTTCCTGCTCCACCCACCGGTTCAGCATCGAGTAGGATGGCTGGTGAATCAGAAGAGGGACCCCCATCTCCTGGAGAATTGCATGGGCTTCGCGGGTCTTTTTGGCGGAGTACGAGGAAACCCCCACATAGAGGGCCTTTCCCTGTTTCCATGCCGAGGCCAGAGCACTCATCGTCTCTTCGAGAGGCGTGTCCGGATCGAACCGGTGAGAATAGAAAATATCTACATAATCCAGCCCCATTCTCTGAAGACTCTGATCAAGGCTGGCCAGAAGATACTTTCTCGAACCCCAGTTTCCATAGGGGCCGGGCCACATATCGTAGCCCGCTTTGGTAGAAATAACCAGCTCATCCCGGTAAGGGCGCAGATCCTTGTCCAGAATAATCCCGAAGTTCTCCTCTGCCGAACCGGCCGGCGGACCATAGTTGTTCGCCAAATCGAAATGGGTAATGCCCAGGTCAAAAGCGGTTCTTGCCATGGCCCGGGCGTTCTCGAAAACAAAGTTTCCGCCGAAATTATTCCACAGGCCCAGCGAGATCGCCGGAAGATCTAGACCGCTTCGGCCGCAGCGGTTGTACGGTATAGACTGGTAACGATTCTCATCGGCTTTATAAATCATGTAACTCCTCCATTACCTTTAGTTTGATACAAAAGGCCAGGCTTTTTCAAGGAATCCTTTGCACATCCGGCAGGGCTCATTATACTGAACAAGGATTAAACAAACCGAACAGACTGAGGAGATACATATGTTTGTTTCCCACGAAGACGAGATTTCGAAAAAGGAACTTTCTGCAGAAACGCTCCGGGGAGTGAGCAAACAGATTCTCGTCGGCCCCCAAGAGGGTTGGCAGGACTATGTTATGCGCCAGATGCACCTCGAAATTGAAGGATATACCCCCCATCACCGTCATGATTGGCCTCATATCAATTATGTAACAGGCGGACGCGGCACTGTTCTGGTCGGAACAACCGAATACCCGGTACGCAAGGGCTCGGTCGCCTATGTTCCGGCAGGAACCGAACATCAATTCCGGGCGGATCAGGGGGAGGAACTCTCCTTTCTCTGCATCGTTCCGAAAGAGGGTGAGGGATAACGAAGCAGAACGCTGCCCGCCGGATTCAAAACCGCAAACAGAGTCAAGGCAAAATCAAGGACAGATTGGGTATGAAAGGCATTCTTTACGGCCTCAGCATGGCACTCAGGTGGCTTGTGACCGTTCCTATTCATCTCTACCGCTTTCTGGTTTCACCGCTTCTGCCGGATACCTGCATCTACACCCCCACCTGTTCACACTACGCTGTGGATGCCGTCATGAAACACGGAATTTTCAAAGGCCTCCTCCTTGCCCTCACCCGGATCTCCCGCTGCACCGGCGGATTTTTCACGGGGGGAGAGGACCCGGTTCCCGAGCAGTTTTCGTTTCATTACATCAGGGATTCCTACCGGCGGTTCCGCCCCCCAAAAAAGGATAATCCGCGCCGGAGAACAGGGAAATCAAAGAAAACCTTGCCGAAAACAGAAACCCTCGATTATTCTAGGAATATGAAAAAGAAAACCATTCTCGTAACGGGATCAACCGACGGAATCGGAAAAGAAACCGCCCGACTTCTATCTGAAGCCGGCCACCGGGTCATCATTCACGGAAGAAGCGAGGACCGGGCGAAACAGGCGGCACAAGAGATTTCTCCTGCCGAAAACAGCTCACTCGCATGGGTGTACGGTGATTACTCGCAGCTGGAACAGGTCCGCAGCCTTGCCCGGCAGGTACTCGAAGCAGTCCCAAGGCTGGACGTCCTGATCAACAACGCAGGCATTCAACGCAACGACTACCGGCAGACCGCCGACGGGTTCGAAGAAACCTTTCAGGTAAATCACCTTGCCCCCTTTCTGCTGACCAACCTCCTCTTGGAACGCGTAAAGGCTTCGGCGCCTGCCAGAATCGTCACCGTAAGCTCGATGATTCATGCCTCGTCCCTCGATTTGGGGAATCTGAACGGGGGAAAATCCTTCGACGGGAGAGAGGCCTACTCGCGTTCGAAACTCTGCAATGTACTTTTCACGTATGCCCTTGACCGCCGTCTCGAGGGTACCGGAGTTACCGCCAATTGCCTCCACCCTGGGGTCATCGGAACCAAACTGCTTCGAGCGGGCTTCGGAGGCGGCGGGGGGCCTGTCTCCGAAGGAGCGCAAACATCGGTCTATCTCGCTTTGTCGGAAGAAGTCGAGAATGTAAGCGGGAAGTATTTCCGGGACAAACAAGAAAACACCTCTCACCAGATCTCCTATGACCGGGAACTGCAGGAAAAACTCTGGAGCATCAGCGCCGGAATGACCGAGCTGAACCGGGAACCGGGGTGATGACCTTCGACTACCGGAAATGGTGTTCCTCCATCGAGGGACGGCGAACAATTATCGGCGGAGATGAGTATCGACACTCGGCTGTGCTGGTTCCCTTTGTTCAAACCCAAGAAGGCTCCCGTATTCTTTTTGAAACGCGAGCCCCCTCTATCCGCCAGGGAGGCGAAGTAGGGTTTCCCGGCGGAGGAGTGGAACCGGAAACCGACAGCGAATCCCGGGAAACAGCGCTTCGGGAGACCGAAGAAGAGCTGGGCCTCGAACGTGAACTAATCAGTGTAGACCGGTATTTCGGAAGTACGGTAAATCTTCTCGGCGCCCTTATCGATGTGTGGGTCGGCAGACTGTTTATCAACGGGCTGGACGACCTGCTCCCGAACAAACACGAGGTAGACGATGTTTTTTTAGTTCCTTTAAAGAATCTGCAGGAACAACAACCGGAAACCTTCTATCTGAACGTAAAGATTGAACCGGACAATGACTCGGAAAAACCCTTTTCGGCGGCAGAAATCGGTCTTCCGTCCAGATATCACCGGTCATGGCCCGGCGCATCTCACTCGATCCATCTCTACCGCTATGGAGACCACATCATCTGGGGAGTCACCGCCAAGATCCTCAAGGCCATACTTGCCTCTATTCAATCTCTTCCCGACCGGTAGGCGAACAGCCGGCCTTCCGCTATGATACAGTCACTCATGAACAATACGCCGACCCCTCAACAAAACCAGACCCTCCTGCCCGGTGCACTCATGGCAATAGGGGCCTTCAGCTTATGGGCACTCTTTCCGATTTACTGGAAACAGCTCGGCGGTGTGGGAGCCTTCGAAATTCTCAACCACCGGGTCCTCTGGTCCGCTGTTCTCATGATAGGGGGAATGCTGATTGCCGGCCGTTCCTCCTCCTTCCGGCAGGCTCTTGCAAACCCGATAGGCCGCCGCAGCATTCTCATCGGTTCTCTTGTACTCGGGACCAACTGGCTTTTCTTCCTGGTCGCTGTAAACACCGGGCATGTTCTTCACGCAAGTCTGGGCTATTACATAAATCCCCTGATCAGCATCTTTTTGGGAATGGTAGTTCTCAAGGAGCGGCTGAGTCCGTTACAGATCACAGCACTGATCCTGGCAGCCATCGGCGTACTGGTCCTGACGATCGGGTACGGGATATTCCCATGGCTGAGCTTAGTACTCTCGGGAAGTTTCGGAATCTACGGACTCAACAAAAAACTCAGCCCCATCGACGCCAACACCTCTTTCACTCTCGAGATGGCCCTTCTCCTGCCGGTAATGGGGGGAGCAGTTCTTATCAGGCTATTTGCCGGCGACGGCAGCTTCCTCAACGGGAATCCTTCTCAGACCTGGTACCTGATCGGGGCCGGCATCGTTACCACCGTACCCCTCCTCTTGTTTTCCTACGGGGCTAAACGGATTCCCCTGTCCATGGTTGGTTTTATCCAGTACATAACACCCACCGGGATGCTTCTTTTGGGCGTCCTTGCTTACCGGGAGGAGTTCTCAACCGCCCAGGTTACGAGCTTCCTCTTTATCTGGATTGCTCTGGCAATTTACACCATCTCCCTGTTTAAAAGGAATTCCGCTTGATTTCTCACAGGTTCATAGCTAATCTGTTGAAAGAGCTATGCAATACGGCGCAGTCCGGGGTTTTCTGGACGAACACGAAAAGTATGTAATCACAGCCCACGAAACCCCCGACGGGGATGCAATCGGCAGTGAATATGCCATGCTCCGGGCCCTGCAAAAGCTCGGGAAAACAGCAATCATTTTTAATGCCGATCCCACTCCCGGCAATTTCGCTTTTCTCGATGCAACCGGGGAAATCTCCGTTCTCAAAACCCCGGATATGGTTCCGGAGGATGTCGAAGACTATGTCCTGTTAGTTCTCGATGTAAACGATACAAACAACATCGGAGAGGTAGCCGATTGGGTCCTTCCGAAGGTCAAGACCCACTTCATTATCGACCATCACGAACACGATAACATCATCGCAGGGAATCTGATCGAAAAGAGCGCCTCTTCCACCGGAGAGATTCTCTACCAGATCTTTCGGGAATTAAACGTCGATATCGATCTCTTTATGGCGCGGGCCCTGTACGCAGCAATCGTTTACGACACCGGCTCGTTCATCTATCCGAAAACCAGCGCCCTGACCTTCGAGATAGCCCGGGATCTGGTGGAAATCGGGGTCAGCCCGAATGAGATATATTCACAGGTTTATGAGTGCAAGACCGTTTCGTTTCTGAATTTGCAGTCCCGGGTCTTCGGCACCCTGGAATTCGCCTACAACAACCGGGTTGCAATCCAGACAATGACCAAAAAGATAATCGAAGAATCCGGTTCATCCTATGAAGAGGGACAGCAGCTCATCAATAACCCGCTCAATTCGCAGACCGTGAAGGTATCCATTTTCTTCAAAGAGAACTTCGAGGGACTGCTCCGCTGCTCCCTGCGCTCGAAGGGAAATATCGATGTGGCACGGATCGCTACCGACTATGACGGAGGCGGTCACAAAACAGCAGCCGGTTTCAAGTGTTCAGCTGGAATCGACCAAACCAAAAACGAAGTCCTCGAAAAGCTCCGTATCTATTTCGAGTAAATCCCGCTCAGAGCATCCATTACCGAAGAACGATACTCAAGGAAATCCTGCCGCTTTCCTGCCGCTTCGACAACCAGGATCCGGTCTCCCTTGATCGAAAGGGCCGTCAGGTATCGGTAGGCTTCCCCTCCGTAGGGAGCCGACCATTCATACCAGCTCAGGGCAGGGCGGTCCTGCCCTTTCCCCATCGATCCGGATTCTACCGGCACATAACCGCGGAGGCCGAGCCGGCGCTCGAGGGCTTCGGCCCAGAAATCCAGATCTTGTTCCGGCTCGTTGGCTACCATCCGCACCCGGTAGACAACCCCCTCGGGACTCACAGCGACAAAGGGATTGGTCTCCAGATTCCCGTTCTCCTCGGCCACGGCAAACCCCTTGGGAGGGGGTATCTCTACCTCCTCTACCCCGCAGGAGACAAATACCAAGGACAGAAACACCGCTAACAGAAACGACAGGGTGACCGTCCCCAAACGCGCCGAAGACCTGGGTACGGGAAAGACGGCCTTGCAGGTTTTGCCGGCCTTGGCGGAGCCGGTATGCCTGCCGGAACGGATGCATCCGACGGCGCCGGAGGGCCTGCGGGAGCCTGCTGCCGCAGCCGGATTACCCTGTTCATGGAGAATACTACAGCCGCCGCTCACTTCACCACCTCCGCAGTCTCCTCGAGCAGACCGTACATATCCACCTCACCGAGCCAAGGAAAAGAGGTGGGCATTTGATCCGGAGGCCGCCTGCTAGGACTGTTCAGATCCACTTCCACCCGGGCAAAGCGCAAATCCTGCCTGATCCGCCGCAGGCGCCCCTTCAGCCGCTCGATCTCGCCGAGCAGACGGGCGAGCACCCTCTCGATAGCAAGGGTACCGGATACACCCGCGCGCTCGAGGTGCTCCATGTTCCGCTGAAGAATCTCCTCCCGGCTTCGAATCCGTGACTCGATTCCCATAAGTTCCTCTCACAAATCCTGTGCCGAAGGAGAAAACTCCCCCACCGCCTCAGCATATTCATCGAGCCACCCGCGGAAATCAGGAATGCGTTCTCCGGGAAACCGCACC
>JAIPGG010000019.1 GCA_021736255.1 Spirochaetales bacterium
ATACAGTCGTTCGGGGCTTGCGGGGCTTGCGGGGCTTGCAGAACAAGGCTTCTTTCCGGATGATTCCGGTATGCAGAACCAAGTGCCCGGAAACATCGAAAACCTGACCGGGGACCGGCCCCGCGGCCTCGGTCTCTCCTTCCTCCTTACTTTGCGTGCCTTCGGGGATATGGGACTCACGGGGTCTGCGGGGTCTGCGGGGTCTGCGGGGTCTGCAAACCGCTCGCATCTGGCATCCTTACTCAGGGTTCCCGAACGCTCGATTATCGGCTGCAGGCAGACCCATTCCCGCCGGGTAGCTGCGGTTGATGTGCCCGGGGAGGAGGCAGCCGGCTCAGGTAGTGTTGCAGGGCGCACCGGGCGCACCGGGGACGTCGGGGGCAAGGGCACTGCGGGCTCCGGCGGCACCGGCGGTAAGGGTTCTGCGGGCACCGGCGGTGCCGAAGACACCGGCCATATCGAGGCCGACGGGCTAGGTAGTGTTGCGGGGTGCACCGGAGGCACCAGGCGAACCGGGGCTGCCGGGGACGCCGGCCATATCGAGGCCGACGGCCTGGTTACCTCGAACCCGGACCTCCTTATGTCGGTAACGGTGGCCGACTGCATGCCGATTTATCTGTACACAAGCGACGGAAGGGTTTTCGGCGTGCTCCACTCGGGAAGGCGCGGAACGGGGATAGCACAGGAGGCGGCCCGTTTGGTGGAAAGCCGGTACGGGTACTCCAAAAGCGAGCTGCACTTTGTTTTGGGGCCCTCCATCGGCAGCTGTTGTTACCGGGTGGACCGTGCTACCGCCGAGGGATTTGCCGGGGAATTCGGAGCGCAGACCCTGCTATGGAAGGGAGAAGATCCCTACATAGATCTGGTAAAAGCAAATGCCTCTCTGTTGCAAGAGGCAGGGCTTTCGTATAGCATTCGCCACGAGTGTACCGCCTGTACCCTCCGCTACGGTTCCAACCGAAGAGAAGGGGCATCGCTGTATACCCGAATGCTTGCTGTGGCAGGCCGTTTTGCAGGGGAAGCGGGTGCGGTATAAGCGGCTGCGGCAAGTAGAAGACGAAAAAGAAAGGATTTGAATATGAAACGCTTTCGTGAGCGTATGAAGGAACAGGTCTATCAGGCCGTTCTCCGGGTTGCCGGCTCGGAAGGGATCGATGGAACGGGACTGAGTCAGGACCAAATTATTGCCGAGCGGCCTCCTAAACCGGAACTCGGAGACGTTGCCTTTCCCATGTTCCCGCTGGCCGGAGTTTTTCGCCGGGCCCCGCAGCAAATTGCAGAGCTCGTGGAAAACCAGCTTGCCAAAGAGCTTTTGGGGAACCGAATCGAGCGGGCCGGCGCCTATATCAACATCTTTTTCGATCAGACTTCGGTTACCGGGGAGGTCATGAGCGCTGTCGAAAGGGCGGAAGATCGGTACGGGAGGACCGGGCTGTTCGAGGGAACCAAGCAGATGGTCGAGTTCTCCTGCCCGAATACGAATAAACCCCTGCACCTCGGGCACCTGAGAAACGATGCACTCGGCGAAAGCGTTGCCAGGATTCTGGAAAGCTGCGGAGCGGAGGTGCGGAAAGTAAACCTCATCAACGACCGAGGCATCCATATCTGCAAGTCCATGCTTGCCTATCAGGCCTTCGGAGAGGGCGAAACCCCTGAATCAACCGGCAGAAAGAGCGATCACTTTGTGGGCGACTATTATGTACGTTTCAATCAGTGGTCTGCCGAGGATGAAAGTGCGGAAGAGAAGGCCCGCTCCATGCTTCGGAGTTGGGAAGAGGGAGATCCGGAAGTTGTTTCCCTCTGGAAGACGATGAATCAGTGGGCAATCGACGGGATCAGCGAAACCTACCGGCGCACGGGGGTGAGCTTTGATACCTATTATTACGAGAGCCGAACCTACACCCGCGGCCGGGAAGAGGTCCTCAAAGGGCTCGAATCCGGCAGTTTCTACCGGGAAGAGGACGGTTCTGTCTGGGTTGATCTGTCGGATATCGATCTGGACAAAAAGGTCCTCCTCAGGAGCGACGGCACCTCGCTGTATCTGACTCAGGACATAGGAACGGCTATCGCCCGGCATGAAGACTGGCCCTTCGGCCGCCTTGTCTATGTTGTGGCCTCTGAACAGGAGTATCACTTCCGGGTATTGTTTTATGTGCTCGAAAAGCTCGGCTTCGACTGGGCCTCGAGCCTGCACCATCTTTCCTACGGTATGGTGAATCTTCCGGAAGGAAAGATGAAATCCCGGGAAGGGACGGTAGTGGATGCCGACGATCTGTTGGTCCAACTGCGCGAGATGGCGCTCAAGGAAATAGGAGAGAAGGAACGTGATGCGGAGGTTGCCGATCCGGTAAAAACCGCCGAGGGGATTGCTCTTGCCGCCCTTCATTACTACCTGCTCAAAGTCAATCCGAACCGGGATATGATTTTCAATCCCGCCGAATCCCTCTCTTTCAACGGCGACACCGGCCCCTATCTGCAGTATGTAGGAGCGCGGATCTCGAGTATCCTGAGAAAGGCTGAAAAGATGTACGGACCCTCCGGTCCCCAGGGAGTTTTCAAGCCTGACTTGCTGACGGTCGCAGATGAGTGGGAACTCATTAAGCTGCTGGCCGAATACCCTGATTTTGTGAACCAAGCCGGAGAGAAGCTCGATCCCTCCATTATTGCAGGCTACCTTTTCGAGACCGCTAAGGCCTTCAGCAAGTATTATCATGACAATCCCATTCTCCACAACGAGAATCCGGACATTGTAGTCAGCCGGATACGCCTGGTGCGAGCGGTCCTGCAAGTCATGAAAAACGGCTTTCACCTTTTGAATATCCCCTTTCTCGATGTAATGTGAGCCCCGATCTTAGGTGAAACGGAACGGATATGGTTCAAAACAAACAGCCTGACCCTTCTTGAATCCTACGAATATGTAGGACGGCCCGCTATGAGTCTACATCCTGGTAGGGCCGTGAACGTGCTGTTTTCCCGCTCAGCGTCTCTATTCCGGCAGAATAAAGAAAATCACATATAAAAGCCGGCGACCGCCCGGAAAATTCCCGTAATTTCCGATTTAATACGCTCATTCATGTTTATGGCATGGAAATTGCAACAAATGTTCCTACGGAAATGAAGGACAGGCTTTCAGGAGGAACAATAATGCAGCAAAGATGGGGGCTTTATGATCCGAAGCAGGAGCATGACGCATGCGGTGTTGGCTTTCTGGCCGACCTGGGTGGGAGTCCGACCCACAGGATTGTAGAACAGGGCCTGGAGATTCTGCAGAATCTCGAACACCGGGGGGCCAGGGGTTCGGATGATTCGAGCGGTGACGGAGCCGGTATGCTTGTCCGGATTCCCGATGGGTTTTTCCGGGATGCGACTGCAGGAGGCCTGCCGGAAGCCGGGAAATACGGGGTTATGATGCTCTTCCTGCCTTCCGGAAGTGAACGCCGCCGCAGAGCGGAAAAGCTCATCGAAAATACTGTCGAAGGAAGCGGTTTCCGTATTATCTGTTGGAGGGATGTTCCGGTCGAACCTGAAGTGCTGGGTACGATTGCCCGTTCTTCCATGCCGAAAATCCGGCAGATTTTTATTGCCGGCCGGGAAGAGAACGAGGAGGAAGCAGAGCTCGAGTTCTATCTACTCAGAAAACGGGTGGAGCAGACGGCATATCAAAACGGTTTTCGGATCGAGGAACTCTACCCGGTTTCCTGTTCTTCTCGCACCATTGTGTACAAGGGGATGTTTCTTGCCGGTCAGTTTTCCGCTTTCTATCCGGATCTATCCAGTCCTGATTTTATCTCCGATCTCGCGATGGTGCACCAGCGGTACAGCACCAATACCTTTCCCTCCTGGCCGCTCGCTCAGCCTTTCAGGTATCTTGCCCACAACGGAGAGATAAATACCATCAGCAGAAACAGCAGCAGCATGAAAGCCCGGGAAAGGCATCTTGCTTCTCCCCGTTTTGGTTCCCGAAAGGAGGATCTGTTGCCTGTGATAACCGAAGGGATAAGCGATTCGGCCGTGCTGGACAATGTCTTCGAGCTTCTGGTGCAGGGCGGGAGAAGCCTCGAGCATGCAATGATGATGATGATACCCGAGCCCTTCGGGACGAAATACCACATCAGTGAGGACAAGCGGGCTTTCTACGAGTATCACGCTGCCTTCATGGAGCCCTGGGACGGGCCGGCGGCGGTAACCTTTACCGACGGGCTCCGGATCGGAGCGGCCCTGGACAGAAACGGGCTGCGTCCCCTGCGGTACACCGTCTGCCGGGACGGCTTGGTGGTGGCTGCTTCGGAGACCGGGGTTCTCGATATTCCGCCTGAGCAGATACGGGAGACCGGCAGGCTCTCTCCCGGCAAGATGATTATGGCGGACCTGGAGCGGGGGAGGTTTATCCGCGACCGGGAGATCAAATCCCTGGTGAGCCGCCGCAGGCCCTACCGCCGGTGGCTCGAGGAAGAGAAAATCGAACTCAAAGGGCTGTTCCAGCTAAGCACCGCAGCAGAAAACTCTTCGGAAAACCTGCGCCGGGAGCAATTGCTCATGGGGTACAGCAGGGAGGATCTGGAGCAAATAATAATACCGATGGTTGATGCCGCACAGGAACCTCTCGGATCGATGGGAAATGATGAGCAGCCGGCGGTACGCAGCAGCTCTCCGGTCGTGTTCTACGATTACTTTCACCAGCTCTTTGCCCAGGTAACCAATCCCCCGATCGACCCCTACCGGGAGAGTCTGGTGATGTCGCTTATGAGCTTTGTGGGAAGAGAGGGGAATCTGCTCGATGAAACACCGGAGCACTGCAGACAGCTCAAACTCGCTCATCCGATTCTGACCAACGAAGACATTGCCCGCTTGAAGGGGTCTCAGTCGGCGGATTTCTCGGCAGCCGGGCTTCCCATGCTCTTCAAGGCCGGGAAAGGCAGCCTTGCGGCCGAAGTTGAACGGCTCTGCCGTTCGGCCGAGGCTGCAATCGACGGCGGCGCCTCATTGATTATTCTGAGCGATCGGGGCAGTGATCCGGAAAACGCGCCCATTCCCGCTTTGCTGGCGGTGGGTGCGGTGCATCACTACCTGGTGCGTGCGGGAAAACGTCATCAGGCGGGCCTTATCGTGGAGACCGGCGAGGCTCGGGAAGTGCACCATATAGCCTGCCTGATCGGCTATGGAGCAAGCGCGGTAAATCCCTGTCTGGCGCTCGAAACAATAGCTGATCTGCAGAAACAGCGCCGCTTTCAGGGTGATCTCGATCCCGAGGATGCAGTGGACCGCTATATTAACGCCCTCAAAAAGGGACTGCTGAAGGTGCTGTCCAAGATGGGGGTTTCTACGATCCGCAGTTACCGGGGAGCTCAGCTCTATGAGGCATTGGGTCTCAAACAGAGTTTTGTCGACCGGTATTTTACCGGGACCTCTACGCGAATCGGCGGTATCGGGATCGACGAGGTCGAGGCCTCTGTTCTCGAGCGTCACCGACGGGCGTTTCCTTCGGGGGTCCTAGAGAAAGAGGGAGGCCGGGAACAGGATCCCCTCCCGGCGGCAGACGACTCAATACCGGCCCTCGAATCCGGCGGCCGTTACCAGTACAGAAAGGGCGAGAGCAGGCACCTGCTGAGTCCGCAGGCGGTCGTCCTCTTCCACCAGGCAGTCCGCAAAAACGACAGAGAAGCCTTTCAGGCCTACTGTGATGATGTGGACAAGGCCGGCAGAGAGGGATGCACTATCCGGGGGCTGTTCGAGCTGGGGGAACGAAAACACCCCCTGCCCCTCGAGGAGGTGGAACCGGCCGAATCTGTCATGAAGCGTTTTGTTACTTCGGCCATGTCCTATGGATCGATAAGTCCGGAGGCCCACGAAACCATAGCCGAGGCGATGAACCGGATCGGAGGGGCCAGCAACTGCGGCGAAGGCGGCGAGGCGGTGGAACGGTACATGAGCAAAGAGGGCCCGGACCGAAACAGCCGGATCAAACAGATTGCCTCCGCCCGTTTCGGCGTGAATTCTGCATACCTGGTCAGCGCCGGCGAGCTGCAGATCAAGATGGCCCAGGGCGCAAAACCCGGGGAGGGGGGGCAGCTCCCGGGACACAAGGTCGGAGAGATCATTGCTGCTATCAGAAACTCGACCCCGGGAGTGGGGCTCATCTCTCCGCCGCCGCACCATGATATCTACTCCATCGAGGATTTGGCTCAGCTCATTTTCGATTTGAAGAACGCCAACGACAGGGCCAGGGTTTCGGTCAAGCTCGTCTCCGAGGTCGGAGTGGGCACCATTGCCGCAGGTGTGGCCAAGGGCGGCGCCGACATGGTGCTGATAAGCGGATACGACGGGGGGACCGGTTCTTCGCCGCTCTCTTCAATAAAATACGCCGGCACCGCCTGGGAACTCGGGCTTGCCGAGACCCAGCAGACCCTCGTGCTCAACGGGCTCAGATCCAGAATACGGGTCCAAACAGACGGCCAGGTTCGCACTGCTCGGGACGTGGTGATCGCAGCCCTCCTCGGAGCGGAAGAGTTCGGTTTTGCAACCAGTGTGCTTTTGAGTCTTGGTTGTGTGATGATGCGCAAGTGTCACCTCAACACCTGTCCGGTGGGGGTTGCGACCCAGGATCCCGAGCTGAGAAAGCGCTTCCGCGGCAAGCCCGAGCACCTGATCAATTTTTTCCGCCTTCTTGCCGGCGAGGTTCGCGAATACATGGCCCGCCTCGGTTTCCGATACTTCGAGGATATGGTAGGCAGGGTAGACCTGATAGACGGCGGGGAGGCGATTGAACACTATCGGGAAAAGGGCCTCGATTTTTCCCGTCTCTTGCAGTCCCCTGAAAACCCTGCCGGAACTTCCCTTCGTGCCGGTGATGACAGACCGGCTGCAGGCGGCACCGGGGCCGGCCGGGTCGACTTCTCCGGTACCCTCGATGCGGATATTCTCTCGGAGATTGCCGAACCCTTCGGGCTCGAGGGGATGGAGAGTGAAGGGGCCGGAAAAGATAGTGCCGCAGGCTTTGCCGAGACTGCTGAGGCAATAAAGTCCGGCCGGAGGCAGGAAGCGCCGGCACACAGTTCCGGCCGGCCGAAGCCGGTCGAATTGAAGCGGAGCATCAGGAATTCGAACCGCAGCGTCGGGGCCCTGCTCAGCTCGCGTATCTCCCGCACGTACGGGCCGGCAGGTCTTCCGGATGATTCGGTGCAGATAGATTTTACCGGAACCGCCGGCCAGAGTTTCGGGGCCTTTCTTGCCTCCGGGCTTACCTTCCGGCTTTTCGGACCGGCCAACGACTATCCCGGCAAAGGGCTCTCCGGCGGCCGAATCATCATACGTCCGCCGGCCGGCACCCCCTACCTGCCGCATTTGAACACCATAGCCGGGAATGTAGGGCTCTATGGGGCAACGGCGGGTGAGCTGTTCATCAACGGGATCGCCGGTGAACGCTTTGCCGTGCGTAACAGCGGCGCTTTGGCTGTGGTCGAAGGGGTAGGCGATCACGGCTGCGAGTACATGACCGGCGGCCGGGTCGTGGTTCTCGGAGATACAGGAGTCAATTTTGCTGCCGGAATGAGCGGAGGTATTGCCTATATTCTCGACCGGAGCCAGTTGTTTGATACCCGGTGCAACCTCGAGCTCATCGATGTTGAACCGGTCGCCGGAGAGCAGGACGAGCGTTTTCTGCTGGACTGTGTACGCAGGCATCAGGCGTATACCGAAAGTCCCCTGGCGGCCGAAATCCTGTCCTATTGGGAGGAGATGCTGCCGCTTTTTGTAAAGGTCATTCCCCTCGAGTACCGTAAGGCCCTCGAGCGGATGCAGGAACGTGAATACGAATCATCCGACCGGATGGAAATGGCGGAGGAGGTGTTTGGCTGATGGGAGATCCGAAAGGTTTTTTGAACTACAAACGGGTTACGGCACAGCTGCGGCCTGTGCACCAGCGGGTCCTGGATTTTCAGGAGGTGAACGAACGGCTCGGCGAACAGGAGCTGCGCAGACAGGGAGCACGCTGTATGGACTGCGGCATTCCCTACTGCCATGCCCTCGGCTGTCCGCTGGGAAACCTTATTCCCGAGTGGAACGATGCCGTCTTCCGAGGGGACTGGTATGAGGCCTTTACCCGTCTGGAAAAGACGAATGACTTTCCAGAGATAACCGGAAGAGTGTGTCCTGCACCCTGTGAGGATTCCTGCACCCTGGCTATCAACGATGATGCCGTTTCTATTAAAGAGATCGAGCTTGCGGTGATCGAGTACGCCTTTCGCCGCGGCTGGGTGCTCCCGGTCCGATCGGCAGGTGCGGTTGCCGCAGGCGCAACACGTGCGGAGACAGGAAAGCGTGTAGCCGTCGTCGGATCGGGTCCGGCCGGTCTGAGTGCGGCCCGGCAGCTGCGGGTCCGGGGGCACGAAGTGACCGTATTCGAAAGAGAACAGGAGGCGGGTGGAATTCTGCGTTACGGCATACCCGGTTTCAAGCTGGAAAAACAGGTGCTGGAGCGCCGGATCGATTTGCTCCGGCAGGGGGGAGTGAACTTCGAAACGGGAGTAACCATCGGAGCCGATCTCTCGGCCCGTTACCTTTTTAAAAAATTTGATGCAGTGCTCCTTGCTACCGGGGCAGGGACGCCTCGGGACCTGGATGTTCCGGGCCGGGGGTTGGAGGGAGTCGTCTTTGCCATGGACTATTTGGGCGCTTCTGCTGTGCATAGCTTCGGAGTCCCGGCACATATGAACGCCCGGGACCGGGACGTTCTGGTTATCGGCGGCGGAGATACCGGTTCCGATTGTGTGGGAACGGCAATCCGCCAGGGAGCTTCGACGGTTACCCAGGTCGAAATTCTCCCCAAGCCGGAACAGGCCCTCGAACCGGGGAATCCCCGCTGGCCCTACCGGCCGGGGACGCTCAAAACATCGAGTTCCCATCAGGAGGGCTGTGAACGCCGTTGGAATACAGGAACCCTGAGCTTTGCATCCGAGTACGGGCGGGTCGAGAGAACGGAAATTGCCGATCTTGCCTGGAAAACGGACAAAAACGGGAGGCGCAGTTTTGAGGTGATTCCCGGAAGCGAGCACTGGATAAAGACTGATCTTGTCGTGCTGGCGATGGGTTTTCTGCACACCGAACACGGCCAATGGCTGGATGAGCTGGGGATCGCCCTCGACGAACGGGGAAATATCAAACACGAAGCATACCGCTGCAACGAAGGGGGCGTTTTTGTTGCGGGAGATGCGGCTGCCGGGGCCTCGCTGGTTGTAACGGCCTTCCATCACGGCCGGGAAGCGGCCCGGCAGGTGGACGAGTATCTTGTCAGCGGATAGGATATACCAGGATGTTGATGATATGACGGTAGAGCAATCGGATGCTCAGCGAAAGATCAATGAACTCTCTCTCCTGTTTGAAATCAGTCAGGTCCTCGATCAGAGTCTTGATCTCGAAGAGGTAATGCATCCGGTATTCCGCGCTATTTCAGAACACCTGGGAATGCATCGGGGTGTAATTACGCTCTTGGACCGAAAAAGCGGAGAGATCTTTATCGAGAATGCCTACGGTCTGTCGCCGGGAGAACAGCAGCGCGGCAAGTATCGCCTCGGAGAGGGGATAACCGGCCAAGTGGTCAAGACCGGGAAACCCCTGGTTATTCCCAAGGTCGCCGACAACCCGGATTTTCTGAACCGAACCGGCGTTCTGTCCGAGTCCGAGAAAGAAGACATCTCGTTTATCTGTGTTCCGGTGAAAATCGGAAACGAGACGATCGGGACCTTGAGTGTAGACCGTCTCTTTGCCGAAGAGGTGAGTCTCGACGAAGACCTTCGGCTGCTCTCGATTATTGCATCGATGATTGCTCAGGCTGTCCAGCTGCGCCAGTCGTTGAAAGAAGAGCAGCGGCGTCTGGAAGAAGAGAATTCCCGTTTGAAGGAAGAGCTTCAGGACCGTTTCCGCCCGTCCAATATTATCGGAAATTCCGCTGCAATGCAGGAGGTCTACAACCAGATAGCCAAGGTGGCCGCCGGCAGCACAACGGTTTTGATCCGGGGGGAGAGCGGGACCGGTAAGGAGCTTGTTGCTCATGCCCTCCACTATGCGAGCGCCCGGGCCCATGAGCCCTTTGTAAAGGTCAACTGTTCCGCGCTGCCGGAAACGGTTATCGAGAGCGAACTCTTCGGACACGAAAAGGGGGCCTTTACCGGCGCCGTGAACCGGAGAAAGGGGCGTTTCGAACTGGCTCACCGGGGAACGATTTTCCTCGACGAGATCGGGGACCTATCTCCCATGATGCAGATCAAGCTCTTGCGGGTGCTCCAGGAGCGCGAAATCGAGCGAGTAGGGGGAGTCGAAACGATTCAGGTCGATGTTCGTGTCATTACCGCTACCAACCGGAATCTCGAGGAGCTGATGGCGAGCGGACGTTTCCGCGAGGATCTTTACTACCGTCTCAATGTCTTTCCCGTGCATATTCCCCCGCTTCGCGACCGGAAGGGAGACATCCTCCTTCTTGCCGACCACTTTGTGGAGAAGTACAGCAAAACGAACGGAAAACAGGTCAAGCGCATATCCACCCCTGCAATCAATCTTTTGACCATGTATCACTGGCCGGGGAACGTCCGGGAATTGGAAAATTGCATCGAGCGGGCCGTACTTCTGAGCTCCGACGATGTTATTCACGGGTATCATCTGCCTCCGAGCCTTCAGTCCGCCGAATCCTCCGATACGGCATTGGAGGGTACCCTCGAAGAGGCCCTGGACAAGCTCGAGAGGGAATTGATTGTTGAAGCATTGAAAATGAGCAGGGGAAATATGACCGCAGCCGCCCGAAACCTCGGAATTACCGAGCGGATAATCGGTCTGCGGGTCAAGAAGTACCGGATCGATCCTCGAAATTATCGAGGCGGCCCATCTATTGATCCATCTCTTGACCCCCAATAGATAATTGTGATAGAAAAAGCTCTACACGAACGAAAATCGGAGTTAGTAGCGAAATGTACGCGCTTGTGGAAATCAAAGGAAAACAGTATAAGGCCGAAAAAGGCAAAACCCTCAAGGTGGATCGACTGGAAAATCAATCCGGCGACAACGTGGAGTTTGATTCGGTCATGCTTTTGCGGAAGGACGATGATGTTTCAGTGGGTACACCCTATGTTAAAGGGGTGTCGGTAAAGGCCACAGTCGGAGATACCCTCAAAGACGAGAAGATCATTGTGTATAAATACAAGAAACGGAAAGGGTATCGACGCAAACAGGGTCACCGTCAGCAATATACGATGCTCACTGTTGACGACATCGTTGGAGTTTGACGATCTACGGTGATTCGGGTTCGGCTTTGCCTTGACGAGCACGGAGCTCTGAAAGAGCTGCGTGCCGATGGTCATTCCGGTGCAGCCCCTCGAGGGGAAGACCTGGTATGTGCGGCGGCATCTTCGCTGCTTCGTACGGTAGCCAGGCTTCTCGAAAAACGGGGCGACCTTTCGGTAACCGGAGAAGCCGGTCACGAAGGCAGCATGAGACTGCAGATCACCGGGAAATCGAAATCAGGCGGGATGCCGGAGGAAGGCCCTCGCCCGACTGAATGGCTCGCAGGGGTCACCGATACTCTCCTGCAGGGACTGACGGATCTCAGCAGGGAACAGCCCCGGAGCCTCGAACTTGTAATCAACACGGAGGACGTGGATGGCACATAAAAAAGGACAAGGAAGCTCGAGAAACGGTCGTGATTCCCAGGCGAAGCGTCTCGGAATCAAACGCTACGGAGGAAAACTGGTCCAGGCCGGGGAAATTATTGTCCGGCAGCGGGGAACCAAGTTTCATCCCGGAGAGAATGTCGGCAAAGGGAAAGACGACACCCTTTTTGCAAAGGACACCGGAATCGTGGAGTTCAACTCCAGACAGCGGAAGAAATTCGTCTCCATCAAACCGGTGAGTGAGGCCTCGTAAGCGGTCATTATGAATGTTCCGCTCCTTCACAGCTAACCGTGGAAGAATTCGTAGACGAAGCTGTGATAGAAGTCTCTTCCGGTAAGGGGGGAGACGGCTCGGTATCGTTTCGCCGGGAAAAGTATGTTCCCAAGGGCGGTCCCGACGGGGGCGACGGCGGAAACGGCGGGAATGTCCTCTTTCAGGTAGACAGCTCGATAAAAACCCTGTATCAACTCAGAACGAATCCTCACATCAAGGCGAAAAACGGGCTTCCCGGAATGGGGAAGCGGCGCCATGGAAAGCAGGGCGATCATGCTGTTGTCCGGGTCCCTCCGGGTACGGTTGTCCGTGACGAGGAAACGGGCATGTTTCTCAGGGACCTGGTAAAAGAGGGAGAGACCTGGCAGGTACTCAAAGGGGGCAGAGGAGGCTGGGGAAACTGGCACTTTCGAAGCTCCACCCGACAGACTCCCCGTTTTGCCAAACCCGGACTTCCCGGCGATACCCTCCGCTTGCGCGTAGAGCTTCGGATCATCGCCGACGTAGGCCTGGTCGGTTTTCCGAACGCCGGGAAATCAACCCTCTTGTCGGTAGTTACCGGCGCCCACCCCAAGATTGCCGGCTATCCCTTTACTACCAAGGTGCCGAATCTCGGCATTCTTTACACCGGCGGAAGGGAGCTGATCCTTGCCGATATCCCGGGAATTATCGAAGGCGCGGCAGAGGGTGCCGGTTTGGGGCTGCAATTTCTCCGGCACATAACCCGGACCCGGGTTCTTGTCTTCCTGATAGATCTTTCGGAGGATAACTTTATCGATCATTTTCCGGTACTTCTCCAGGAGATGGAGGCCTTCTCTGCAGACCTTTTGGAAAAACCGAGACTCGTAGCGGCGAGCAAACTCGATCTTGCCGAGAGCGGAGAACGTATGGATGAGCTGAAACAATCTCTTCCCTCAGAAAGAGTGCTCGGGATCTCATCGGCGGCGCGCATCGGTTTCTCCGAGTTCGAACGGGCACTGACCGAACTCATCAAAGAAGCCGGAACAGGAGAGCAGGAAAAATGAAGGCGGCGATCCTGGGGGGGACCTTTAATCCACCGCATATCGGGCATCTCTACCTCGCCGAAGAGGTGCACAAGCTTGGTTACGATTCGGTATTTCTCGTCCCGGCGCACTGGCCTGCCCACAAGCCCCAGCCCACAGGTCCAACTCCTTCCCAGCGGATAGAAATGCTCGAACAGGCTGCGGGCCAGGTTCCCTATTTTCGAGTCGAAAGCTGTGAAATAGATCGAGGCGGGACCTCCTACACCATTGAAACGGTTCACTATCTGCTCGAGCACTATCGGATCGAAGGCCGTCCGGCCTTGGTTGTAGGTGATGACTTGGCCGAGGGATTTTCCGGCTGGAAACGAGTGGATGAGCTGGCACAGCAGGTCGATTTTCTTGTCGCCAGAAGAAGCAGGAAAGAGGGATCAGCGACCTTTCCCTATCCTCATACGAGGATCGAAAACATCTTTTTGCCGATTTCGTCACGGGATATCCGTCGCAGGGTAGCCGAATCCCGTGCATTCCGCTATCTGGTCTGTGAACCGGTCTATCAATATATCGTGAAGGAGGGTTTGTACGCCCTCGAAACAAATCAGGAGGAAAAAAACGGTTTTGAATGACTACTTGCGCTATCTTCGGAAGAACCTGAGCTTTGAGCGCTACACACATTCCCTCCGAACAGCAGAACTTGCCCGAGTACTGGCGCAGGAGAACGGAGTGGACCCCGAAGATGCTTATCTGGCAGCCCTTCTCCATGATATTGCCCGGGACCTGCCCGTAGAGAGGCTGGAGGAACTGGCCGGGCAGGACGGCAAACCCTTCCGTGACTTCGAACGGGAGAAGCCGGTAATGCTCCACGGCCGGGCCGGGGCGGTCCTGATTGAACAGCTGTTTGGGATCGAAGACAAATCAATTCTCGAAGCGGTCAGGAATCACACGACCGGCAGTCCCGGTATGGACTCACTTTCTAAGATCGTCTATGTAGCGGATACCATCGAACCGGGACGAAAGCACATCAGCCGGGAGGATTTTACCCGGTATCGAAAGATGAGCATGAACGAACTCTTGTGCCGGCTGCTTGAGGAGAGTTTCGCTCATCTGGGTTCAAAGGGAAATGCAGTTGCACAGCCTGCTTTGGATTTATACAATGAACTCTCGCGGGTAACTCAGTGAAGCGGAGTAAATCATTCGACAGAGGACTTTTTTTCCTCATCCCTATTGTAGGGTTGGTCGTTGCAACAGCAGTCTTCCTCTACATCCAGACCAGAACCGACAGGGTAACCGAATCGATCCAGGAAAACGAGGCTATTACCATGGCTTTTGTTTTTCTTGATGACGGGTCGATCGAGGCAACAGAGGTGGTAATGTATCACCCGGGGTCGAAAAATGCCGCAATTCTGGACATTCCCTCCAATGTTGGAATGTTGATCGAGAAGTTGAACCGGGTCGATCGCATCGAACGGGTCTATCAAGAAGAGGGGCGGGATGCGTACATCGAAAAACTGGAAGAACTGACCGGGCTCAATATTCCCTTTGTTATGGAAATGAACATGCAGGATTTTACCCGTATAGTCGATCTTCTCGGAGGGCTGGAACTCTTTATTCCCAATCCGATAGAGGTCCGTTTTGACGATGAGATCATCCTCCTGCCGTCGGGGAATGTCAGGCTCGACGGTGCAAAAGCCCGCACCTATATGTCTTTCAGTCTGCCCGATGAGGGTACCATCGAGCGGGTAAACAGAAAACAGAAAACCATCCAGTCGTTTTTACGGAGACTGCCCGAACTCGACGATACATTCCAGAAGCGGGGATTTACTCAGACCTTCTTTGATAATTTGGAAACCAATCTTGGACACGATGCGTTGCTGAGTTTTATCGACAGCCTCGGAGAACTCCATTCGGAACAGATCATTTTCCAACGAGTCCTCGGTGTACAGAGGGAAGTGGATGAACAACAGCTGTTGTTTCCCCACTATGAAGGGAAGCTGCTCAAGGAAACCGTTTCCCGGACAAAGGAGACCCTCAAACGCAGCGGCACCGCAGTCGAGAGTGAACTCATTACCTCCGTAAAAATCCTCAACGGTACGACAAAGAACGGGCTTGCAAGCCGGACGGCTCAGCTTCTCGAGAGCTTCGGATACGAGGTAGCACACATCGGCAATGCCGAAAAAAATGATACGGAACACACGATGATTATTGATAATAGGGGAAACCGGGATCTGGCCAGGGAACTGGCCGATCGAATACGCTGTAACAGAATTTTCAGCCAGGCCGATCCACTCGGAGAGCAGGCTGATATAACCCTCATTTTGGGACAGGATTTTGATGGACGATATTGTGAAGAGTAAAGCTCTCGCCGTGGAAACGGCCAAACTGTTGACCGAACATAAGGCAAAAGAGGTCAACGCCCTCTACATCGGTGATATATCAAGTTTCACCGACTGTTTTGTAATCGGTACCTTTACCAGCCAGGGCCATTTGAAGGGACTGGTTCGACACTTGAAGGAGTATCTTGCCCGAAACCATTTGAGTCCGGTCCACAAACACAGGAAGATAGAATCAGAGAATTGGGTGCTCATAGACTGTGGACGAATTGTGATTCATCTCCTGAATGAAGAAAGCCGAACCTTCTATGAGTTGGAAAAATTGTGGCACTCCGGTGAAACGATTTATTCGGAAGAACGGGTTCATTCTCCCTCGAGATCGTCGTAATCTAAATCGTCGTTGTACTCGAAATCGTCGTCATCGAGGAAATCATCATCCTCTTCGTCGTCTGAAAAGTCATCCAGGTTGTTTAAATTCTCATCTTCCTCAAAGGCATCGTCTTCGATTAAATCGTCATCGAAATCATCGTCATACTCGGTATCATAATCATCGAAATCATCGTAGAATTCTTCATCCCCGTCGGCATTCTCTTCGGAATCCTCCGACAGGAACGGACCCCACTGTGTTTCATCTTCGGCCATGGACAACTCCCGCGATAGCGATGTGATTTATAGTAGTACTCTACGGGGAAGCCGATGAAACTGTCAACATTCATTTCGAAGTTCCGGACTACTTTTCTCTCTATTGTGCCCCGAAGAATGCGTCGAGGCCGGTTGTATCGTCGATACTGATGCGGCAGATCGTTGATTCCCGTATGGAACTGATATCACTGTTCAGATTGCTCCCGGTCATAATTGTCGGGGGAGTAATATTGGTGTTTATCCCCGATTTTTCCAGATGCATGCTGATCCGCCCCGCCAGCTGATTGGTCAATTCCGTCAGAGTGGATGTCTGAAAGGGACCGAAACCCTCTCCCTCCGGTTCCATGCCGAGGAGTTTGCTGATAATAGAGATAAAACTGATTACCTCTTCCTTATCCCCCTGGAACTGGAGAAAACCGTGAAGCTCGCCGGTAAATCCTACCGATGCGATTACATCATATTCCGGTCGTGGCGCTTCTATCTCTTTTACAAGAACCGGATCGACCCCCATTTCGTTGAACACCTCGGAAGCCGCAGTCAAAACGGCCGCATGTACTTTCTCTATCATGCATGGAAGTATAATAATCACGTGTCCTGTGTCAAATTTTCTCCGAATGCCGTGGAAAAAACGTCAAACCGCTGTATGATCTCCCATTTGACAGAATCATACATTTGAGTATAAGATTGCACTACTATGGAGAGGATGGTGACCGTCCTGTCTCCGGCGAAGGTCAATCTTCACCTCGATGTTCGGGGGAAACGGGCGGACGGGTTCCATGCATTGGTATCCATCTTCCAAATGGTCGGCCTTTATGACCGGATAACTCTTCGCTCTTTGAAATCAACCTCAGGCTGCTCGGTTTTGGGTGAACTTCCGTTTTCACGGACGCAGAATACCATCACACAGGCGGTGGATGAATTCCGCCGAATTGCCGGTTTTGATGATGGGCTGGAGATAACGGTAGAGAAACGCATACCTGTCGGAAGCGGTCTGGGAGGCGGGTCAAGCAACGCCGCATCTACCCTGCTGGCTCTCAACCGGCTGAGCGGAATATCCTGTACAACAAAAAAGCTGCATAAAGCTGCAGCGGCCGTCGGCAGTGATGTTCCTTTCTTTCTTTATTCAGCCTTGGCACTGGTAACCGGAAGGGGGGATCATGTATTTCCCCTCGACGACGCCGGTGAATTCTGGCTGCTCATGATCTTTCCGGACCTCCGGATTGATACGGCACAAGCCTATTCCTGGCTGAGAGCCGGCATGGTTACGGATCAACGGATTCATGAAACCGGAATCCTTCATCGGCTTTCCGATCAATATCGGAATATTCCGCCGGCTGAATGGCGGTTTCATAATTCTTTCTCCTCCGTGTTGTATGACCGGTATCCCAGGTACCGACGGATCGAAGAGGATCTGTATAGACAGGGTGCCGATTTTGTGTCCATATCCGGGAGTGGTTCTACCATGTATGGGGTATTTGCCACATCCGAATCCGCAGAAGCCGCACAGACGGCCTTGCGGACAATGTATCCTTCTTCGGTTGTCGTACCGACATTGAAGAAGAAACCAGAGTGCATGTATCACTGATACTGCCGGGAGAAGGAGGGACTGCATGGAGATTACCGATATCAGGGTTCGAAAGGTCAACAGCGAGGGGAAGCTAAAAGCCTATGTGACGGTTACCTTCGATGATTGTTTCGTTGTTCACAACGTGAAAATTATCGAAGGGAAAAGCGGTACCTTTATCGCCATGCCGAGCCGGAAAACAAAGAACGGAGAGTACAAGGATGTTGCCCACCCCATAAATTCGGATTTCCGGGGTATGCTTCAGGAACGGATTCTCGAGGCTTATAAGGAAGCTGAAGAGCCGCCGGAAGCAGGAAGTGCAGCAGGAGACGAATAAAGACGATCAATCAATCACATTTTGGGACGTAGGCAAGCGGTAAGCCACCGGGTTTTGGTCCCGGCATGCGCAGGTTCGAATCCTGCCGTCCCAGAAAACTTCACGATAAAAACCGCCGGAGTACCGGCGAAACAGACAAAAGTCGAACGAAAAGAACGTATGGGAGAAGCAATAAAGGAGCTGAAGCGAAGATGGAACGCAAAACGCTTACAACAACAAAGCGAACCGACTTCCGAAAGGGAGTGAATCGCCGCCTGCGAAAAGAAGGCAAAATTCCGGCGGTTATCTACGGTCACACTGAGCCAAGGGCCATCGCCCTGGACGAATTGGAATTCAACAGAAAATTCCACTATATGTCCGAGAATATGATCATCACTCTCAAGACCGAGGACCGTGATTACGATGTCCTGATAAAGGATTATCAGGAAGATGTGCTGACTGAACGAATTATGCACATAGATTTCTTTGCTATCGATGAAAAGAGTGAACTTTCTGCGCGTGTACCGATTCATATCGAAGGGTCGGCCGCCGGGGTTCGCGAAGGCGGCATTCTCGAAACCTATCTGTATGAACTCGATATTCAGTGCCTGCCGAAGGACCTTCCCGACAACATCAGCGTGGACATTAGCCCGTTGGAGATCGGCGACTCGATTCATGTCAGTGATCTCGAGGTGCCCGAAGGGGTCAAGCTGCTTCATGAAGATGAACAGGTACTGATCCACGTATCTCATCAGCGGATAGAGGAAGAAGAGGTCGAAGAGGAAGAACTCGAAGAAGGCCTCGAAGGTGAAGAAGGTCTCGAAGGCGAAGAAGTCGAAGGCGAAGAAGAGGAGGAAGCCTGATACGGGCATTCCGAATCTCAACCGGATTCTGATCGGTCTCGGTAATCCGGGTGAACGTTACCGGTTCACACGGCATAATGCAGGATTTCTCGTTCTCGACAAGATTGCGGAATTACGCGGCGGCCTGCGCTACCGCAGGCCGCTGTTTGCCTCATACCGTTATGCTCTCGTTTCCTATGGGAACAACCGTTCCGGCGATGGTCAGAACGGCAATGCCGCCAGCGGGCAGAGCGGCGGCAAGCCCGGCAGCCTTGTTTGCGTCAAACCACTGACGTACATGAATCGCTCCGGAGAAGTGCTGCCTCCGCTTGCGAAACGGTTTTCCTCAGAGATGAAGCCGTGGATGGTTGTCCTCGATACTCTCGATCTTCCGGCAGGAAAAATCAGAATCAAACAAGCCGGCGGAACCGCCGGCCACAAAGGCCTTGCTTCTCTTCTCGATTTTGCCGAATCCCCCGATTTTTTTCGACTCTATGTGGGAATAGGAAGGCCTTCCGGCGGTGTGCCGGTCGCCCGCTATGTGCTCGAAGAGCCTCGAGGCAAGGAAGCAGAGGGCTTTCGGCAGGCGATAGAAGATGCGGCGTCGGCCGCACTCCGCTTGCTGGAAGCACCGCTCGAGCAGGTTCGCAATGAAATCAATCGTCGAGAAAATTCATAAACAAGCAGCCTACGTACTCCGGGAGGAGACCGGAGCGGTGCTTGTTGTTGCCCTGTCTGCGGGACCCGACTCGACAGCCCTCTTGTACATTCTCAGCGAGCTGGCCCTGCAACATCATCTCCGCCTTGTTCCGGCACACTATTCACACGATATCAGGGAAGCGGCCGAACACCAGGCCGACGAGGATCTGGCCAGGCAAATCTGTTCGGAGCTGGGGCTGGAGTTCAGGTTCGGCCGAGCGGGAAAGGGGGCGATCGAAGCAGAGGCGGCCCGCAGCGGAAAAGGGATCGAAGCGGCGGCCAGAATGTTCCGGTACAGCTTTCTCGAGAAGGTCGGATCCGAGAGCGGCGCCGATTTCATAGCGACAGGCCATACCCTCGATGATCACCTGGAAACCCTCGTTATGCGCTTTTTTCAGGGATCGGGGGCGGCCGGCCTATCGGGGATCGAGGCCCGGAGGGGGCGCTATCTGCGCCCGCTTATCGGTATCGAAAAGGCGGAATTGATCCGGTATCTGCAGGAGAGGAATATCCCCTACCGGGAGGATCGCAGCAACCGGGATGAGCGCTTTTTGCGGAACAAGGTGCGTCACCGATTGCTGCCGGTAGTAGAGGAGGTTTTTCCCGGATATCGCAGATCTTTAGCGGCAGGATCGATTAAACAGTCGGTTGCCGCCGACTTTCTCCAAAAAGAGGCTGAAAAGCTCGAGATCGAAGAGGATGCACACGGGGTGAGTGTGAAGATGGCGGACTATGCGCAGCTTCCGGCGGCCGTCAGACTCGAAACGGCCTATCGGATTATAGACCGGTTCGATACCGGTGGCTCCCGGATTCCCTTTCGCGCCCTGCAGATTCTGCTCGATGATGAAGCGGTACGCCGGCGGGCGGTCCTCATCGACGAAGCCGGCATCAGGTGTGAACGCCGGGGAGAGCGTTTGTGGTGGGGGGCCGATATTGTAACGAAGGGACAAAGCGGCTATTGTATAGTGGTGCAGCCGGGCAAGCGGTATCGCCTTCCCGTTGCCGGAGATGAAGCTGATATCGAAATACCTTCGGCCGGCGATCTGAAATATTCTGATAGCAATGGTCCGTTGGTGCTTCGATCATTAATGACGGGAGACAGAATACGCACCGGCGGCGGGGAAAAAAAATTAACGACGTATTTTGCAGAACGGGGGATTCCTGCACATCTTCGCCGGTTTGTTCCGGTCCTCCAGGACCGGCAGGGGATAATCGCCTGTTTTGGTAACGTAATCGGATATGAGTATATTACAGGAGTAAGGTAGAATATATGCAGGATAATGGACAGGGCGACGGAAAGAAGCCCGACAATCAGCCTCCGCAGGACCCGAAAAACCAGTCTCCCTTCCAATTCGGAAACAACCGTTTTGCTCTCTTTTTTCTGCTCACTCTTATTATCATGTTCGTACTGCTGTTTGTCTTCAGCGATAACGAAACGACAAACGAGCTGCCCTATTCGGTTTTTATGGATTATTTGAATGCCGGGGATGTAAGAACGGTTACCATTATTGATCAATCCAAGATAGAGGGGACTCTCATCGGCCGCAACGGCGAGCTCACCTATTTTACCACCAAGATCCCCTATTATGACGAAGAGCTCATGAAATTGCTCCGTGATCAGCAGGTCAAGGTTTCCGGAGAGGGGCAGGAACGATCCCCCTTTATGGTTTTTCTTGAATTTCTTCCCTGGATGATCGGGTTTGCGCTTATCTGGTTCATGTTCCGGCAAGCACAGGGAAGCGGCAGCCGTGCCTTCAGTTTTGGCAAGAGCCGGGCAAAACGGTATATCGATGTTTCCGGAAAGATAAATTTTGCCGATGTAGCCGGTCAGAGCGAGGCAAAGTTCGAACTCCAGGAAGTCGTGGAATTTCTCAAAGCGCCGGAAAAGTTTACCAATATTGGCGCGAAGATACCAAAGGGAGTTCTTCTTGTCGGGATGCCGGGTACCGGAAAGACCCTTCTGGCAAAGGCCGTAGCCGGAGAGGCGAATGTCTCCTTTTTTCATATGTCCGGTTCGGATTTTGTAGAGATGTTTGTTGGTGTTGGAGCGAGCCGGGTCCGGGACCTCTTTGAACAGGGCAGACGGAATGCTCCTTGCATCCTTTTTATCGACGAGCTCGATGCCGTCGGTCGAACCCGTGGGGCAGGTTACGGCGGCGGCCACGATGAACGGGAACAAACTCTGAACCAGATGCTGGTGGAGATGGACGGTTTCGATACCAAAGACGGAGTAATCATACTGGCTGCTACCAACCGCCCCGACGTACTCGATCCGGCCCTTCTCCGACCAGGGCGTTTCGATCGGCAGGTTGTCGTGGACATGCCGGACATCAAGGAGCGGGAAGACATTCTCCGGATACACGCAAAAAAGATTCCTGTCGACGATACGGTAGATATGATCCGGCTCTCCCGGGCGACTCCCGGAACATCCGGGGCGGATCTGGCAAACCTGGTGAACGAGGCGGCGCTCTATGCGGCAAGAGCGGGCCGTACGCGGGTGGCGATGGTAGACTTCGAAGAAGCACGAGATAAAATTCTGATGGGGGTAGCCAGAAAATCCCGGGTTATCTCCCAGGAAGACAAGGAAATGACCGCCTACCATGAGGCCGGACATGCACTGCTCCATTATTACCTGGAGAATGTCGATCCACTTCATAAGGTTACCGTTATACCCAGGGGCAGGGCCCTGGGGGTTTCGATTTCATTGCCGGAAAAGGATTCATATTCACGCAGCAAGAGCTGGCTTCTCGACAGGATCAAGGTGGCAATGGGAGGATACGTGGCGGAGAAGCTGGTATACAACGAAACCTCTACCGGCACCAAGAACGATATACAGCAGGCAACCGAGATCGCCCACAGCATGGTTTGTGAATGGGGGATGAGTGAGACCGTTGGTCCGGTTGCTTTCGGGCAGGAGGATGAACCCATCTTTCTTGGAAAAGAGATTGCCCAGCATAAAGAATATTCGGATGATACAGCCCGTATTATTGATGAAGAGGTGAAACAGATTCTGATAGGGTGCCTGCAGGATACCGAGAAAATTCTTACTGAGCACAAAGAACAGCTCGACCTTTTGGCTTCTACCCTTGTACGGAAGGAGACCCTGGACGATGCGGAAATTCGCGAACTCTTCGGCTTCGAAGCGATAAAATCGGCAGAGCCGGATCAGGTTCAGGATGACCCGAAGGTTCCCGGAAAGGGTGAAGAAGCCGAGGAAGAGACGGATACAGGCGAAGAAGAATTGCCGGGGAACTCCGAGGTATAAAAGGCCGATATATCATGTATATGGGAAGACCATTTACAGCGACTGCTTTGATTCTTCTGTGTTTATTGCTGCCGATTCTTTCTGCGGCGGCCCAGGAGAATGCGGAAGTGCATGAACAGGCCCTTTCCCGGATTAACGTAAAACAGGCCTGGGACATCTACCGCAGCATAGCGGAGACCAGTGCAGGGGCGGGTGTTCCGGCGGAAATCGTTACCCCGAAAGATAAGCTCGATCAGGCCGGGAACATCCTCGAACGCGCTCTGACCTACGATCCGAACAACAGTGATGCGCTATTGTTTCAGGCAGTATTTGTTCTGCGCCGATCAGGCCGGGTCGACTCAGCCGTTTCTCTGATGGAACGGTCGATAGAAGCAGACAGCTTTTCGTTGTGGGACCGCGATAGAGCAGGGGAGCTTCTTGCCGCTTTGCTGCTGCGAAGCAGACGCCTCCAGCAGGCACGGCAGGTCCTTCTTGCTATGGAACTGGAGCAGCGCTATGCTTCGCCCCGCCGCATCTCCCTCCTGGCAGAGGTCCTCTCCCGCTTGGGAATGAATGATACGGCGGAAGAGGTGCTCAACGACGGAAGGCGGCTGTTTCCGGAAAACGGACACCTATGGGGCCGGCTGCTCACGGTGAATCCGGCCTATCGGCAGCAGGCGGAGTACCTGCTCCGGTCCGGTAATATGGATTCCGAAGATGTGCCGGCTGTGAACCGAACCCGGAAAATACCCGATGGCGAGTTTTTGATCAGATCGGTCGAACAAAAGTTTCCCCGCTTCCTGCGCAGCGAAAGCGGCGGAGAAAAAGCAATACTCCTGCAGCTCATGCTCAGTGAATACCAGCCGGATCAGAGAGCCGTTTACCGCAAACGCTATCTGGAAGCAGGCGGCCTGGATCAACGCGCCCTTGCCGAGGCTGCTTATTTCGAGGATGAATATGCGGCCCGCAGTGGAAAAGACTTTTTCGACCTGTATCCCGAATCGGCTCAACCCTACAACCTGGCGGTCCTCGACCACCTGGCGGAACTTGAAACCATTCCGGGCATACTCCCGGAAACCGAAACCGAAACCGAAACCGAAACTGAAACTGGGCCCGGACAATCGTCGGAGATAATCCCCCTGAACATGGATCTGATCCGTGATGCGGACTACGACGGCGTTGCAGAGGAATTCATTCGCCTCGAGGCGGCCGGCCCTTCGAGGTTTCAACCGGCCTCTTGGCTGATAGACCGGGATCAGGATGGGAATGTCGAGGTAGAGGTCCGCTTTTCCGGCGGCAAACCCCTGATAATAAAAAGCAAGGGGCAGACAGTTGAGCGAACGTATAAGTATCGCATCTATCCCTTTCTGGATACGCTTACCGTTGATATTTCCGGGCGCCGGTTTGTCTTTGAATATTCACCGGGGCAGGAGAGTTTTGAACCGGTTCGGGTCGGGTACGAGATGAATGTTCCCCTGCCTGTCATGCGTTTACCGGCAACTGCTTACAGTGTTGTCGAGAGCATCCCTTCTTCCCACAGGATAGGAGAATATGAAGAGGTCGGGGGGAACCCCGAACGGTGGAGGGTATGGCATCTGACTGACGGGCGGCTCTCTTTGCTCGAAGAAGATCGAGACAAAAACGGGGTGCTCGATACGAGGGTTATCTATCGAAACGGGATACCCTGGAAGTATCAATATGATCCGTCGGAAACAGGAGATTACCGGCAAGAGCCGGTGCCGGAGGAATGGAAATGAAAGGTTGGCACACACAGCACTGCTCCTGTCGGACCGGAATACAACGGAAGGGTCTTGGCCTGTTCTCTTTGTTTTCTCTGGTGCTTCTATCGTTTGTCATTTTTGGTTCCTGTGCCGGCGGACCGGGAGTCAAAGAAGAGCAAACGGAGACCTTTCCCTCTATCGACCAGGTCACCCGTGAACAGATAGAGTCGCTTATCGATACCGGAAAGACCGAGCGTGCTTTGCAAATGCTTTCCCGCCTGCAGAGAGAAGAGAATATCATGTCGAAGACGGTGATCCGGGAGCTCGACCGGAGGGCCCGCCGGCGGCTGGAAAGGGATTATCAGCAAGCTTTGAACCAGGATCCGAAAGCTGCTGCAAGACTTTTTCACTCGCTTTCTTCGGCAACCGAGGCATCGCAGAATCCGGACGGCTCTCTGGGCTCGGAAGAGGCGGTCTCCGGGTTGGAGCTTACCCTAGAGGTGGCCGATTCGTACCTGGAAGAGGGCAACAAGGTTCTTGCAGTTCATACCTTTCTCGAGACACTGAAAAACATCGAACAGAAAAATTCCGAGGAAGCGGGAAATGCCTCCAGATTAGAAAATCTGCTGGAAAACCGAATCGGGAAGTATCTCGATACGGCAATGGAGCTTGGACACAACAGTGCAGTTGCCCGGATCGTTCGGGCCATGGATGTTCTTTCCCTTTCTGTGTCAGAGAAAGCACGGAAAACGGCGGAAAAGGTTCCCTTCAATCCACAGGCGATGGTAAAGGGTGTGGTAACAATTTGGGTCGACAAGGGGATCCGCATCGAACAGGGGGTAGGTTTACCCGATAGGGTGATCGGAAGCGGTTTCTTTATTGACCCCCGCGGATATATCATCACCAACCATCATGTCATCAAGAGCGAGGTGGACCCGGAGTATGAAGGCTACTCTCGTCTTTTCGTCCGTCTATATGACAGGCCGGAGGAACGCATTCCGGCCAAGGTAGTAAGCTATGACGAGGTCTTCGACATTGCCCTTCTCAAGGTGGAAAAAACACCTCAGTATACCTTTTCTTTTCCCGAACCGGTAGAACCGGAGATCGGAGAACAGATTTTTGCCATTGGCTCTCCGGTCGGTCTGGAAAACACCATAACCTCAGGTATCGTATCGGCGGTGAACCGTCGTTTTCTTCAGCTAGGTGATGCCCTTCAGGTGGATGTACCCGTAAATCCGGGGAACAGCGGGGGGCCGGTTATAAATCAGGACGGCAGGCTTGTCGGGATCGTTTTTGCCGGGTTGGAGACCTTCGAGGGCTTGAATTTCATCATTCCTTCTCATTGGGTGCGGGGGATACTGCCCGAGCTCTACAGCGGCGGAGAGGTTGTGCATCCCTGGCTGGGAGCCGCCCTTAGGGACGGCAGCAATTCAGTTGAAGTCACCTATACTCTTCCTACCAGTCCAGCCAAGGAAGGCGGATTGAAAAAGGGGGATCAACTGATTTCTCTGAACGGTAAGCCCATTGAAGATATCAGTGCTGCCCAGAAGATTGTTCTCTCCTATGATCCGAAAACCCTGGTGCGTTTGAAGTGGAAACGGAACGGAACGGTGATGGAAGGACTGTTTTCTCTCGGCGAACGTCCGTTAAAACCTGTACAAAAAGCGCTCGATCTCGACGTGAAAAACAATTTGTTTCCTCCGTTATTCGGGATGGAGGTAGAGGAGGTTCGAAGCCTTCTCTTCGGAGCCACGGACTACCGGGTTACCAGGGTTTACCCCGGCAGCGCGGCAGATGAAACCGGGATTTCTACCAACGATTCAATCACTGTCAGGAACTGGAAAGTAGACAGGAATAATCGTTTTGTTGCAATCGAAGTTGTAGTAAAAAAACGGAAAGGCGGGTTTATGGAAAGCGTGATCCGGCTCGCAGCTCCGCTTGAATCAAATAAGTTTTTTTGAGTTCTCTGAAAAACAGGACATTTGCATTTTTAGACATTTTCTCTATACTTTATTAGCATGAAACAGCAGGAAGATCTTCACGTTGTCGCTTTGAGCGGCAGGTTGACAATCAGTCGGGCTAAGGAACTTTCCGAGCAATTGAAGTCCTCTCTTGATGAGCATCAGCGCGTGCTCGTTAATCCGGCAAGGGCCGAGAATATCGACGCATCCTGTATCCAGGTCCTTTATGCCTCAGCGAAATATGCGCAGTCCATCGGAAAGGAATTCGGTTTTACCGGAGAGGTTCCGGAACAGGTACGGGAAGTCCTGGTCACTACCGGTTTGTGCCGGGAGGCTCCTGATGAAGCAAAGGAACTTACGGAAACCCTCATCGAGTTTCCCAAAACCTGAAATGAAGAAATCCTGAATCGAAGGGGCTTATGGTAGACCAATTCAAAGAAGCATTCAAAGAAGAAGCCTACGAACTCTTGAATCAACTCGAGCAGGACCTTCTCGAAGCCGAAGAGAACCAGGAAAGTCCTGAGGCTGTATCAGCTGTATTCCGTACTATGCATACCATCAAGGGATCGGCCGGTATGTTTGGATATGAACGGATATCCAAATTCACCCACGAGGTCGAAACCGTACTCGATATGGTCCGAGAAGGAAAGGTTGATATCAGCCAGGATCTGATAGATCTGACCCTTCGGTCGAGGGATCACATCAACGAGATGCTGGAAGAACAGACGGTAACCGGCGAAGCGGATGACCCGGTATCCCGGGAAATCATCACGGGCCTGAAACAGCTTGTCGAGGAGGCCGAACGTGCTCGAAAGCCCGAAGAGCAGGAAACCGCTCCCTCCAAAGCCGGCCGGGAAACCGGAGAGGCCGGAGATCTCGATCATGAGGTAACCTACCGTATATCCTTCAAACCCCCTGCAGAGCTGTTTCAATCCGGGACCAACCCGGTGCCCCTCTTGCGGGAGCTTCGGGAAATGGGGGATTACACCTGCATCGCCAATACCGAATCCATACCACCACTCGATGAGATCGTACCTGATCAATGCTACACGAACTGGGATATCCTGCTCACCACTACGAAAAACAGAAAATCTATAGAAGATGTGTTCATCTTCGTAGCCGACGAGTCGGAGATAAAGATAGACATCATAGATGAGACCACCGGCATTGAAGACGACCCCTCCTACAAACGGATCGGAGAGATCCTCCAGGATCGCGGGATCATAGATCAATCCAAGCTCCGTCTGATCCTCGAAAAGCGGAAACGCCTCGGCGAGGTTCTGCTCGAAGAAAATATTATCTCCGATCAGCAGCTGCAGTCCGCTCTCAGCGAACAGGAACATGTCAAGAAGGTCCGTTCACAAAAGCAGACGGAGACAGCCGGTTCGAGTATCCGAGTAAATGCCGAAAAACTCGATCAGCTGGTGGATCTGGTTGGAGAGATGGTAACCGTCCAGGCCCGCCTGGCCAGGACGAGCAATTCCCTCAAGGATTCACAACTCGAGAACATATCCGAACAAATCGAGCGGCTCACCTCCGAGCTCAGGAACAATACCATGAGTATGCGGATGGTCCCCATCGGGATGACCTTCAGCAAGTTCCGGCGGCTGGTGCGGGACCTCTCGCAGGATCTGGGAAAGGAGATCGAACTGGAAACCTCCGGAGGAGAGACGGAACTCGATAAGACCGTTATCGACCGGTTGAACGATCCCATGGTCCACATTATACGAAACAGTATCGATCATGGAATCGAAACCCCCGAGGTACGGGAGCAAGCGGGGAAATCCAGAGACGGCCTGATTCGCCTGGAGGCTAGTCATTCGGGAGCATCCGTGCACATTACGATTTCCGACAACGGCAAGGGGCTAAATGCCGATAAACTCCGCGAGCGTGCCGTAGAGCGGGGAGTAATAGCTCAGGATGCCGAGCTCAGTGAACAGGAGATCTATCAGCTCATTTTTGCTCCCGGCTTTTCAACCGCTGAGGTTGTGAGTAAGGTTTCCGGACGGGGCGTCGGGATGGATGTTGTCCGTCAGGAGATAGAAGCTCTCGGCGGTGCGGTGATTCTCGAGTCGGAAGTCGGACAGGGTACGAGTGTTTTATTGAAAATTCCGTTGACCCTGGCTATTATTGACGGGCTTCTGGTGCAGGTGGGCATAAATTATTATGTGTTTCCCCTTTCTGTTGTGGAACGAGTGGTTGAATTTCCGGAAGAAGAGAAAAGCAGGGGTGACAATCGACGGATTATTCCCTACCAGGACGGCCTGGTACCCTATGTTTCTCTTCGAGAATTCTTTTCTATTCAGGACGAGAAGGCTGACTATGAACAGGTCGTTGTCATTCAGAACAACGATAACCTGATCGGATTTCTTGTGGATCAGGTTATCGGCGACTTCCAGACGGTGATTAAGCCTCTCGGCAAGATGTACCGGGACCAGGAGGGTATATCGGGAGCTACCTTCCTCGGGGACGGTTCGATCGCACTGATACTGGACATACCAAAGCTGGCGGCACAAATAAAGAATGGCTTTTGATACACAATCCGGATCTATGTCCCACAGGCTCAACGAGAAAGAATTCCAAAAGTTGAGCAGCTATATTCAGTCCGAACTCGGTATACGCATGCCCCCGGCCAAGCGAATCATGCTCGAATCGAGGCTGCAAAAGCGGCTTAGGACGACCGGGTTCCAGACCTTTACCGAGTACATAGATTTTGTGTTCAGCCCTGAGGGGCATGATACCGAACTGGTGCACATGATCGATGCGGTGACAACCAACAAGACCGACTTCTTTCGCGAGCCAGCTCATTTTGATTATCTGCTTCAGGTGCTTCTTCCCGAGAAGGTGGAACAGGAGGGCTGGGGAAAGCGGAATCCAATCCGAGTATGGTCCACAGCCAGTTCCACTGGAGAAGAACCGTACACCCTGGCAATGGTTTTTCAGCTGTTTTCCGAGACCCGGAGCGAAATCAAATTCCACATTACCGCTACCGATATCTCGAGCCGGGTCCTCGAGCATGCGCTGCAGGGTATATATACTACCGAACGGGCTGCTCCTATCCCGGAGGAATACAAAAAACGCTACATCCTTCGCTCACGGGACCGTGACCGTCAGCTCGTCCGGCTGCGGCCGGAAATACGCAGCAAGGTGAGCTTTCACCGGATGAATCTCATGCAGGCATTCAGCTTTTCCAAACAATTTCAAATTGTCTTTTGCCGGAATATGATCATTTACTTCGAAAGACCCGACCAGCTCAAACTGTTACGCAATCTTTTCCATCAACTTACACCGGGAGGATATCTGTTCCTCGGTCATTCGGAGACCCTCACCGGCATGGAAATCGATCTCCATTCGGTAGCACCGACTATCTATCAAAAACCGTTCTGAAAGGGGGAATGCCCGCATGCCCGTAACCCGTGTCATGATTGTCGATGATTCCGCCGTTGTCCGGCAGACAATGAAGGATGTACTTTCCAGTGCTTCCGGTATCGAGGTGGTCGGTTCGGCCGCGGATCCATACATTGCAGCTAAAAAGTTGAGCACCACTCCGGTGGATGTCATGATACTCGACATCGAAATGCCCCGGATGGACGGTTTGACATTTTTGAAAAAAATAATGACGCAGCATCCCTTGCCGGTAGTGATCTGCTCGAGCAAGGCTGAAGAGGGCTCCCAGAACGTTATCAAGGCGATGGAGTACGGGGCGGTGGAAATCATCACAAAACCCAAGGTCTACACCAAGGAATTTCTCGAGGAGTCCCGCGTCAGGATTATCGATGCGGTCAAGGCTGCCCATATGACGGCGGTAAACAGGGTCACGGTCAAAGAAGAAGCCTCCCAAGCCCCGGAAAAGAAACTCACTGCCGATGCCGTAATCAGTATGGGCGGCAGGTCGCAACACATAGAAACTACGGAAAAGCTCTGTGTCGTCGGTGCATCCACCGGTGGAACGGAGGCCCTCAAGGATTTCCTTCAGATGCTGCCCCTCGACGCTCCGGGGATCGTAATCGTGCAACACATGCCGGAGAATTTTACCCGGGCCTTTGCCGAACGGCTGAATAGTACCTGCAACATGACCGTTAAGGAAGCAGCCCACAACGATACGGTGGTCAGGGGCCGCGTGCTCATTGCTCCCGGGAACAAACATACCCTCCTCAGGCGGAGCGGGGCCCGCTACTATGTGGAAGTCAAAGAAGGACCTCTTGTTTCTCGTCACCGGCCGTCGGTGGATGTCTTGTTCCGTTCGGCAGCGAGGTATGGGGGGCCCAATATCATCGGTGTGATCATGACCGGGATGGGGGATGACGGCGCCCAGGGCATGCTCGAGATGAAACAGGGCGGCGGCTACACCATTGCACAGGATGAGAAGACCTGTGTGGTCTACGGCATGCCCGGAGAAGCCGTCAAGAAGGGCGGCGTGGATATCATCCTTCCGCTGCCCTCGATTGCCGGTGAAGTAATGAAAAAATCCAAGGTGCATTGATGACCGACAGTCCGCGCATTTTGCTGGTGGAGGATGAAGCGGTAACCCTGGTGGACCTCGAGCGGATTCTTACCCGCTATGGTTATCAGGTAGTGGCGCGGGCCTCGACCGGAGGTGAAGCGGTGGAGTCTGCACAAGCCCACCGGCCGGACTTGGTCCTGATGGACATCCGTTTGCGCGGCGAGATGGACGGGATCGAGGCTGCCGAAAAAATCAAGGTGGCATATAATATACCGGTGGTTTACATGTCGGCATACGCCGATGAACAAACCCTTGCCAGGGCCAAGGAGACAGCTCCTCATGCCTATATCACCAAACCCTATAATGAACGCGTTCTGCGGATAACCCTCGACACCGCCCTCTCCCGCCATCGGTTGGAAACGCAGCTGCTTCAGAACGAGAAGCTCCTCGAGGCCACGGTAAACAGTATCGGTGCCGCCGTTTTTACTCTCAACAGCCGGTTGAAGGTGCGCCTTGCTAATCCTCCCGCCTGCAATCATTTTTTTTCCGATTCCTCCTGTTCAAAGAATTTCCATATAGACAATGTGTTTGAGCTCGAGGACCCGGTTACCGGCGAGAAGCCGACAATTGCAGAGCTGATCGACATCATGAGCAGGCAGACGGATATTACAGATGTGTATGAACACGAATATATTGTTTCCCCTCGTGCGGAAACCCCGCAAACGGAGGGCCGCAGGGAATATTCGGAGGGGCTTCAGGAAAGATTCCAAAGAGCCATCCTTCGCATAAACGCTATCAATTCCGGATCTTGGAATGGTACGCCGGTCGAAGGGGATGAGGCGGCCTTCGTTCTTACCATTCGGGATACTACCGAGCTCCACAGGACCGAACTGCAAAAGCAGGTCTTTGCAACGGTGATCGAAAATTCCGGTGAACCGGTGATCCTCTGCCGCTATGACGGCACTATCCACCATTGGAACCGGGGCGCCGAGCTCTTGTTCGGGTATTCCCAGGAAGAAGCGGAAGGAAGAAGTTTTTCCATGCTGCTTCCTCCCTATCAGCCGAACGAGCTCCCCGACATCTTCGAGCGGATAGCAGACGGGGTGGACGGACAGGAATACGAAACCGTTGCCCAGCGCCGAAACGGGGCTGTACGGGAGGTTTCTCTCAGTATCATGCCGATACATCTCGAACAGATCGAGAGTGGTCTGGTATCCGTTTTCGTACGGGACATTACCGAACGGAAACGGCTCGAATGGGAAGCGACCAATATGGCCAACCGAGAACGCCGCCGAATCGGCGAAGAGCTTCACGACAGCCTCGGACAGATGCTCACCGGACTGAGTTTCAAGGTGAAGGCCCTTCAGGATACATATGACGGAAAAAGCGAAGGACAGGAAACACTGTCGGAAGCAGGTGATCTCGTAAAGACGGCGCTGAAAAAAACCCGGGAGCTCTCCAGGGGGCTTGTGCCCGACGGTCCAAGACCGCAGCAGCTTCCCAATGCCCTGCGGATGCTTGCAGCTGCCATGTCGGACCAGTATCAACAGCAGGTAGACCTTGCTCTGGAGGAAGAACTCTCCTTCGATGACGAGAATGTTGCCCACCACCTGTTTCTCATTGCCCGGGAAGCTGTCTACAACGCCTATCAGCATGCCCGAGCCCGGAAGATATGGATCGAACTCCATCAGGAAGACACCGAAATAATTCTGGTAATAGGAGATGATGGAATCGGACTTCCCGAAGCAATTCCCACCGGGCTGGGGATCCAGGTTATGCGCTACCGGGCGAATATGATCGGGGCCTATTTCGAGGTTTTTTCCGTACCGGAAGGGGGCAGCAGGGTGGTGTGCCGCCTTCCGTGGCCAAAGGGGGAGTCTTCATGACAAAGATTGTCCTGGTGGAGGATCATCCTATTGTACGGCAGGGTATCGCGAGGCTCATCGAACGGGAAGACGATTTGACCGTCTGTGGCGAGGCTGAAGAA
Source organism: Spirochaetales bacterium (assembly GCA_021736255.1). Classification (GTDB taxonomy): domain Bacteria; phylum Spirochaetota; class Spirochaetia; order JAIPGG01; family JAIPGG01; genus JAIPGG01. Next base: position 32,680 of record JAIPGG010000019.1, read on the forward strand.
GCCGGCCGCGCCCTCGAGCTGCTTGATGAGTGCCGGCCGGACCTTGCTGTGGTGGACCTGTCTCTCAAGGAGTCGAGCGGTCTGGAGCTGATCAAGGATTTGCATATACGGATGCCGGACTTGCTGATTCTGGTAGTCTCTCTCCATGATGAGCGGCTCTATGCCGAGCGGGTGATCCGATCGGGAGCTCGAGGCTACGTGATGAAGGATGAGGCCACCGAGCGCATCCTCGAGGCGATCAGGGTGGTTCTCAGCGGTGATATATACGTAAGCGAACCCATTCGGAAACAGCTTCTGAGGAAACAGCTGCAGCCGGAAGCTGAAAAATCCGGTCAGGTATACGATCTGCTCAGCGACAGGGAACTGGAAATCTTTCGCCTGATCGGCGAGGGCTGTGATACCAAAACAATTGCAGAAAGGCTGGCACTGAGCGCAAAGACGGTGGATACCTACAAGTCCCATCTGAAGCAGAAACTGCACTTGGAAAGCTCAACCGAACTCATTCACCGGGCGGTCAACTGGCTCATCCAGGAACGGGGCGGCGGGAGTTGAAAACCAGGGAAGGGGCAGGCTATCTCCACGATCGGGGGCAGTCCCTTCTTTTCAAAAAATCCTGATAGCCAATTCAGCATTTTCCCGATGGTAATTCCGCAAACCCTCAATTAGATTCAAACTAGCAAACTATTTCGAGGGGGAGTAGCCCATGGCTCAGAAAGTACTAGTAGTTGATGACTCTGCTGCAATACGGCAGAGCATTACCTTTGTCCTTGAACAGGAGGGCTTTGAAGTAGTTGCAGCCGGTGACGGGGAAGAGGGACTTGCCGCTCTGAAGACCCAGGGAGTGGACCTGATAGTTACCGATGTAAATATGCCCAATATGGACGGCATCACGTTTACCCGGGAGCTGAGAAAACTCGATTCCTGCAAGTATATCCCTGTGATTGTCTTAACGACCGAATCGCAGAATACCAAGATGCAGGAAGGAAAGGAAGCCGGTGCAACCGGTTGGATCGTGAAGCCCTTCAGTGCGGAAAAACTCCTGAGTGTTGTAAAAAAGGTTATGGGGTAGCAGGCCCGCTAAACAACTGCACTGACTTACAGTAGGAAGGAGAGGAATCAATGCTAAAGAACATGAAGATGGCGGCCAAAATGATCTTCGGTTTCGGAATCGTGATCGTTCTGGTCCTGATTGTCGGGGGACTTGCAGTAATAAACCTGCTGCAGATTCAAAACGATTCGAACATGCTTGCTAAAGAGTATGTGCCGGA
>JAIPGG010000020.1 GCA_021736255.1 Spirochaetales bacterium
CTTTAATCGGCTGGGAAACCTTCTGCTTGTAAACCATGGAATCACCCAGATCAAACTGGGCCAGACTTCCGAGATAATCAAAATATTGTTGTATCATCGGCTTATCGAGGCCGAGATCAACCCGTTTCTGCTCGATTACATCAGGCGGGGCATGAGCCCCAAGGAGGGCTTTGACCGGATCCCCGGGCATAACCCGCAGGACGACAAACACCAGGGTTAGCAGGATGAACAGCATCGGTATTGTCAGAAGGAGACGGACAAGGATGTATTTCAGCAAGCGGCGCATGGTCGCTCTTTACCCCGTTGTATAAAAATATCCCGGGAGCCCCTGAGACCGGAGCCCCCGGTAAAAAGTGTTATTACCGCCTATTCGAAATAGAGGGTATTGTAATGGAGAACCATGTCGGTTCCGACAACCACACCCTTCACATCAGGCTGGGTGAAGATATACAGATTACCCTGGAAAATGGGGACAGTCGGTACATCCTCGGTCCACATTTCCTGGAGCTTTTTGAAGACCTCTCCACGTACTTCCTGATCTACCGTAGTCTGTTCCTTTTTAAACAGTGCATCCCATTCCGGATCAGAGAAATAGATACCCATGCCCGCCGAACCGTTGGTTCCTGCAAAGGCTGCTGTGTAGTTGTCCGGATCCATATAATCCGGATACCAGCCAAGGAGGAAAGAGGCCATGGTCTTTGAATCCCAGTTATCAATATAGGTAGACCACTCGGCCGATTTCACGGTGACGTCGATCATGTCGCTCTTGGAGAATTGGTTTCGCAAAACCTCGGCCATATCGACTTCGGTATCGCCGTAATGAGAAGGTGTGTACCACAACTCAAAAGAGAAGGGATTCGAAGCTGAATAACCGGCATCCTGGAGAAGTTTTTCCGCCAGTTCGATGTTGCCGTCGCCGAGGGTGTCCTTGAATGCGTTCGTGTGCCACTTCATCCCTATGGGAACCATTGAATAAAGAGGATTCATCTGGCCAAGAAAAACCTTATCAATCAGAGGCTGCCTGTCGATCATCGCTCCGACCGCCTGTCTCAGTTCTTTTTCCTGGAAAACACTCTCGGAGGTCTCGAAACAGAGATAGCGGATATACGAGCTCGGGATTTCATGGCTCGGATATTTACCCATCTCAATCAGATCCTCCTTGTCGGAGGGATTGAGGTCCTTGTAAACCAAATCTACTTCGCCCCGTTCGAGGGCCAGCCGCATGGTTGTTGCATCTGCGTAATAACGGATTACTATCCGCTTAATCGGCGGTTCTTCCCCATAATACTCGGGATTAGCTTCGAGGATCACCTCTTCATCCCGCTTGAAGGAAAGTACCCGGTAAGGGCCGAGACCGGAAAGCTCTCCACCTTTTAGTTCCGAAGGATCGTTTACCCACTGATCTGCGGGAAAGATATTCGGGTTCATAGGGAAATAGGGTACCGTAGCGATCAAATCCGGAAAGAATCCCACAGGCCCCTGCAGATTAAAACGAACAGTGTATTCATCGACTACTTCTACACTGTCTACGAAATCGGTTACCAACCAGGAGGGATCTCCGGCAATGTTCATAACACGTTCTATAGACCACTTGACCGCCTGGGCATTAAAGGGGGTTCCGTCGCTGAAATTTACCCCTTCCCTCAAATTGAAGGTATAAACATCGCCTTCATCATTCACATCGTAGGATTTTGCAAGTCCCGGAAGGAGTTCTGTTGTTCCGGGTTTGTATTTGAGCAACCCTTCGCTGATGTTTCGAAAAAACTCCCAGGTATGAAAATCGTAGGCATTTGCCGGATCCATATCCGAGGCTTTTTCCGTCGTTGCATAAACAAGAGTATCCTTTACAGGAGCTGCCTCTTCCTGCTGGGCTCCTTCCTGCTGGGCTCCTTCTTCTTCCTGCGCTCCTCCGGAGAATACCGGCATTACTGCAGCAACCAGAAGAACAGCAACCAGAATTGTCACCAATTTTTTCATACGAAACCTCCTTTTTGATTTCAATATGCGAAAGTTTATGATAAGTTAGTAAATTGCCGTTGTCAAGAAAAAGTCCAATACGGAAAATATCATTGACGTTTTGAAAGATTCCCTCCTATACTACCGGCTATGAGTGATTGGAAGGGGCAAGAATACGACGCGGCAAAATTTCAGTCTATGTTTCAACTCAATCCCCGGGCATGTCTACTCTGGGACATGGAGCTTCACGTACTTGACTGGAACAAAGCCGCAGAAAAGACATTTGGCTATAAATTCGAAGAAATCGAAGGGAAAACCTTGTCAGAAACACTTCTCGAGGGGCTGGCCGACGGTGATGAGGTAGTAGCATCTATTAAAGACCAGCTTCATAAAAGCCGCGACGGATTTCAGAATATCAATAAAAACAAACGCAAAGACGGAATCATTATCACCTGTGACTGGTATAACAGCCCCGTTTTTGATGAAGAGGGGAATCCTCTTTTTCTCATATCAGAGGCTGTAGATATCACCAAGGATATGAAACGTGAAGAATCCAAAAAGGAATTGGCTCCCTATATTCTGGAAAAATCACAGGAGCTGGATACCATTTTTTCAGAATTCCAAAAACAGCTGACCTCCGTAAACAACCAACTCCTCGATACGGCAAACTCTATCACTGCAAACCGGCAAGAAAACGAAGACCTTTCGAAACAGCTTCGTGAAATCAATGTAATACTTCACAGCATGGAAGACATACTCGATATATCACATATCAATCAGATCAATCTGCGTATCCAGGCCAGCCGCCTTCGGGATTCCCGAAACTCAGATGCGTTTAAAATTATTGGGTCTCATTTTGACGGCGCCAATAAAAAAATCGAGGAACTGATTCAAGAGCTCTCTTCCTTCTACGAGAACATTCAGGAGCATCTCTCGGCTATGCAGCAGAAATTCTCGGACCTGCTTTCGAGTACGGACGACCAAAAAAACCGAATAAAAGCCGTAAGCGATAAATATTACGAGATCCAGGGCTATTTTGACGATTTTCACGAAAAGGTCTCTGAATACTTGAAGCTATAACCCTCACACCACCTAGACTGCTTCCAGATTGTAGCGTTTTATTTTTTCATGCAGTGTTTTTCTGCTGACGCCGAGCATACGAGCTGCAGCGCTCTTATTGTTTCCCGTTTCATCTAAGGCCGATAGTATCATCTTTTTCTCGAGTTCTCCTGTTATTCGGCCTATTTGTCCAGACAACCCTGATCGATCCTTTTCATTTCCCGGCAACTCGACATCTGCAGTATTTGTTTTTCCCAGCCCTGGAGGAAGAGTGTCGATTTCCTCACCTTCCGACAGGAGAACCACTTGATTAATGTAGTTTTTTAATTCCCTCACGTTACCGGGCCAAGAATACTCCAGTAATGCTTTTTTTAATTCATTCGAAATTCGCCTTACTTTTTTTAAATACCGTTTATTGTAATAAGCTATAAAATATTCTAACAGAGGAACAATATCCTGCGGCCTTTCACGAAGCGGCGGAAGGTTAAAACTCATAATGTTTATTCGATAGTACAAATCAGCACGAAATTTTCCTTTCTCGATTTCCTTTTCCAGATTTTTATTCGTAGCTACAATCAAGCGCACAGCAACATGAAGACGTTTCGTTCCTCCTACTCTCTCGAAAGCATTCTCTTCTATTACCCGGAGGAGTTTTGCCTGGACAGCCACAGACATCTCGGCAATTTCATCCAGAAAAAGAGTGCCTCCATCGGCAAGTTCAAATTTACCTAGTTTTCGTTCATTTGCTCCGGTAAAGGCTCCTTTTTCATGACCAAACAACTCCGACAACAATAGTTCTTCCGAAAGCGTAGCACAATTAATACCAACAAAATTATATTTTCTCCGGTTGCTTGTAAAATGTATATATTGAGCAAGCACCTCTTTCCCGGTTCCGCTCTCTCCAGCCAACAGAACCGTCGCGTCGGTATCCTTTATTTTATCGGCTTTTTTAAGAAGCTTTAACATGAGGGGGTTTCTCGTGACAAAATCCTGTGAATACAAGTTGTTCACAAGCTCCCGTTTTAAATATTTGTTCTCATTTCGTAGATTCTGTAATTCGAGATTTTTGCGAACCTTTTCCAATAATCTTTCATTTTCTATCGGCTTCAGTATGTAATCCGCTGCTCCATTTTTCATAGATTGTATCGCGGAATCTATGCTTCCAAAACCGGTAATCATGATAGCAACGAGTTCGGGTTCCGCCTCTTTCAACTCAGCAAGCAATTCTACTCCGTTCTTGTCTCCATGCAGACGAATATCTATGAGTGCAAGGTTGACATTTTCTTCTCTGACTACGCGAAGCGCCTCAGGAGGATTTGCAGCTACATGTGTCTCATATCCGGCATGCTCAAACAAAACCTTCATCCCGTGACGAATTCCTTGCTCATCATCTATAATCAAGATACTCATACGTTCACTGCTCCTGAATCAATTGCACCTGAATCCTCGCTTCTGGTAAATCCATATTCAACCCTTTGTCTGGCCGGAAGCATCATTTGCACAACCGTTCCTGCTCCCTCTTCGCTCTCAATCTGTATTTTCCCTTCATATTTTTTTATTATCCCATATACCACCGACAAACCAAGCCCTGTTCCGACCCCGTTCGGCTTTGTAGTAAAAAAGGGATCAAATACATGAGATCGTATTGATTCCGGAATACCCACACCACTGTCTTGAACACTGATTTGTACATATCCGTTTTTCAGATCATATTCGGAACGGACAGTTATTTTCCCTGATCCCGAAACGGCATGTATTGCATTCCGCAGTAAATTAATCAGTATCTGGCCAAACTCGTCCTTGCTTATATTGCAAAGTGGAGAATTTGAATCTAAGTCGAGGTCAATAAATACATCGTCATTTTTGTTCAAAGAGAAATTAACCAGCCGAACTACCTCTTCAATCACACCGTTTACATTACAACTCGAGGTTTCATCTGAATCGGTGCAGGAAAAATCAAGCAGGTTCCGGACTATGCCGGCAATTCTTTTCGACTCCTGGTCGATATACCGCAGGGAAAGCAAGCGATCGGGCTGTTGTTCAGCTTCTATCAAATTCTGTGCATTCGTAATTATCGAACTTAAGGGGTTGTTTATCTCATGAGCAACACCGGCAGACAGCATGCTTATGGAAGATATCTTTTCTGCTTGGTAAATTTTGTTTTCAAAATCTACTTTCGCTGTAATGTCTTCAGCGATTACAACACATTCTTGAATATTTGATTGGCCGTTTTCTCCTTGTATGAGAGAATACAGCTTAAACTCAAAAAGCCGCTCGTTTTTCATCCTTCTCCTTCTGAAAAACACCTGTTCGGATCCATTTAAGAGCATGCCGATTCCTTCAACTATTTCTTTATTAAAAATTTCGAGGTCCAGTTCCCCGATGTTTCGATTCAGAAGTTCACCCCTTGTGTATTTATCTTCAGCAAATTCACGGACAAATAAATCATTTACGAGTTTTATCCGGTAATCTGCACCAATTATGGTAATAGAAGCCTGCAGAGACTGGATTATCCGCTCATTATAATCTTTTAAATGGGTGATCTCGGTTATATACTGCTCCATAGTTTTTTTGTCTTCTTGGAGTTTTTGCGACATGTTATTGAAACCGTCTATCAGTTTGCCGAACTCGTTTTTTGACTGATAGTCTATGGAAACCGAATAGTTTCCGCCTTTTATCGTTAACATTGCACCTACCAGCCTCTTTACCGGCAGGATCAGGTTCCGTGATATCAACAGACTGATAAGAACGCTGAAAACAGCAGTAAACAGAGTAACGGCAAAAGCAATTTTATTAATCATAGCGATTCGATCTATATATTTGCTTTTAGAAAGGATGGTAGCAAGATAGACCTTTTGCTGCGTTCCTCCAATGTCGACATCCGTGAGTTTATGTACCGCTACATCGTGCTGCACTTGTGAAAGTTCGACATTCTGATATTCCCGATAGCTAATATCGATGTTTCCGAGTTCGAGAATTTTTCCGTTATTTTCGAAGCGGCGGCTACCTGTCAGTTGGTATTTTGTGGAAAATATCACGATTTCCGCATCAATTTTGTCTGCAATCTCGGAACAGAATACTGCATCAAGCGTTTTAACGATGAACAAATCGTATTCACCGATACTGAATGAACCAACAAGAGAAAGAAGTCCTTCGTGAAAACGGTATGTAATGTTTGCATATTCTTTTGTGCTTTCCAGTATTTCCGGAGGGTAAACTGAATGTTGAAAATTGTGATTTGCAAAAACCCTGGACAGAGACCCGCGGCTTACCAAAAAGTAATCAAATCCAGAGGTAAATACGCCCTGCTGCACAGCCTCCAGCGCTTTTTCCGAAAACATATAACCGGCGTCAGCTTCAATTAAACCGGCAATAGCTTTATTCTGTTGAATAGAGATCATGGTTTTCCACATCGACCGTTTCCAGCCGTTGATTATCTCCTGAGAAAAAACCGCATCCTGTTTCAGTTCTATTCTGGCATCTTCCTGGTTATTGCGTTCTACGATATTCGATACGAGTACTACCGTTCCAATCGCTTGAAAAAGTATGAGAACGAGAAAAGAAAGAAATGTTTTATAGAAGAGTTTCATGCCGAGTATTCAGCGAATCAACCTCCTCCTGATCAAGTTACGACCGTTTCCGCTCCCACGATGTATTTTACTATCTCGTCTGTGTTTGTTTCGTCTCTTTTTGTATCAGCCACTTTTTGCCCCCGCCGCATCACAACGATCCGATCGGCAACCGAGAAAACATCATGCATCTGATGACTAATTATGATAACACCGATTCCGTGTTGTTTCAAAGAACGGACTAAATCCAACACCTTTCTCTGTTCAGCGATTCCAAGGGCGGCAGTTGGTTCGTCCATAATAAGGACCCTGGCATTCCAATAGATAGATCGAGAAATTGCAACTGCCTGTCGCTGACCTCCGGAAAGTGTGCTGATTTTGCTTTTGAGGGCAGGAATTTTTATATCAAGCCGTTCCAGAATTTTCCTCGATTCAGAATACATATAACTATGGTCCAGCACCTCTATAAGTCCCAACAGCCTTTTTGTTTGTTCGCGCCCTAAAAAAATATTCGAATAAACATTTAGATTCTCAGCCAAAGCGAGGTCCTGGTAAATAGTTTCTATTCCCAAACCAAGAGAATCTCGTGGATGCTCTATCTTGACCTGTTTATCGTCAAAATAGAAACTGCCGGCATCAGGTGAATATACGCCGGAAATCATTTTGATCAGAGTAGACTTTCCCGCCCCATTGTCTCCTACAATAGCAAGGACCTCGCCGGATTTAACTCCAATGGAAACATTATCTACAGCAGTAAGCCCTCCAAAGGTTTTTGTTACATTCCTTGCTTCTAAAAGAAAGCCCATGTTTCTACTCCTCTTCCACCCGTTCGGGAATAATCTGATCAACAAGTACTGCTCCGATCAGTATCACGCCGACTAGTATATATTTATCGAATGTTGGTACGCCGCGTATCCGAAGGCCCGTTTCGAGTGTGGCAATAATAAGTGCGCCGAGTATCGTTCTCCAAATCGTGCCTTTTCCCCCATACAAACTAGCACCACCGATAACAACAGCAGCAATACCATCCAGCAAAAGCGCCGCACCGGCATCTGCTTTCCCTGTGACATATTGCAGCATATATATCACCCCAGCCGCACCTGCGAAAAAAGAAGAGACCATATATACTGTTACCAGATGACGTTTTACATTTATCCCGGAACGCAAAGCGGCATCCACATTACCTCCGATAGCATAGGTGTGCTGGCCGTATCGTGTTCTTTTGAGAATAAACGAAAAAACAGCTATAAGAATGAAGGTAATTATGACAATATTCGGTAGCAGTTCGAGAACATGCTCACCCCTTTCGAGTTCAGGACGGGAAAAAATACTCATGCCTTTTCCCCGGGCATAATAAAACAGATGTCCGTTCCCGATAACATTTGCCAGATGCGGCAGATTCTTTGCAGGAACCCCTTCTATCAAGAGCTCGGAAACTCCATGGCTGATACCGATCATTGAAAATGTTGCTATAAACGGAGGCACCTTCAGAAAGGCAACAAGACTTCCGTTAATCAAACCCGGTAATAGGCTAATAATAAAGGTCAGCACCATACCGACGAGGATTGCAGCTGCCGGGGCCATGCCCGATTCAGTAAAGACTACAATGAGTTTTGCGGCGACAATACTGGCAAAACCCATCACGAATCCGACCGAGAGATCGATGCCGCCGGTAATGATTACAAAAGTCTCTCCTACGCTCAGGAGGAATACTGAGGTACCAAAGAAAAATATGATTTGGATTCCCCGTGGAGTCAAAAACCCCCGTGACACAATGGCAAAAAAGACAATTTCCGCAACCAAAAAGAAAAGCGCCCATCTGTCCGCAAAAAATTCCGCAAGGCTTTTTTTTCGATTCTTCATGCTGCGGCCCTCCGGGAAATGAGTTTGGGAAAGAGCTGGTCAATAGTAACCGCCAGGATAAGTATCAGCCCGACCGCAATGAAACGATAAAACGGTGCCACTCCGGATATAGACAATCCGTTCTCTAATGTCGCAATCAACATTACCCCGATGACAGAACCAAATATTCTGCCGCTCCCGCCGCTTAGCGAAGCTCCACCGATTACAACAGCTGCGACAGCATAGAGCTCATACATAGCGGTAAAGGGTGTAAAATTGCCTATCCCGGTTTGAAATACATTAAAAACCCCTGCAATACCTGCCAAAAACGAGGAAAGCGTATATACAATTATCAAGTGCCGCCTTACATGGATACCCGACCTCAGTGCAGCATCCTCATTACCGCCGATAGCATAGTTGTGTTGCCCGAATTTTGTATTGTGGAGAATATGCCAGAGTATCAGAAGAAGAACGACTACAAATATTGTCGAACTCGGAATAATCCTTGTGAGACTCCGTATTTCTTCACCGCTAAGACCGTCCGGCCGAATTAACATCCATGATTCCTTGCCCGGCAAAATAAAAAAAAGGAAACCATTTCCAATCTTTGTTACCAGTTGGGGGAGGAAACCAACCGGGAACCCCTCGCATATATGCAAGGTAATCCCGTTCGTTATTCCCCACATGCCGAGTGTAGCTATAAACGGCGGGACCTTGTATTTCGCTATGAGAATTCCGCTGACCAACCCTGGCGGCACAGCAACTACCAAACCGACGAACATGCCGATCAGAATGGTCATTCCAACCGGATTATCCCCTGCATGGAGAATCTGCATAATTTTGGCGGCGCTTACCGAACTCAATCCCATTACGAAACCAATCGACAGATCGATACCGCCGGAAATAATGACAAATGTTTGCGCAGCTGCGAGAATCAAAAAGGTTGTGGACAAATGGAGCACATTCTGCAGATTCGTTGCACTGAAAAACCCGGCCCCTCCACTGAAGCTGAAAACAACAATAAGAAACAAAAGGAAAAGGGCTGCCCAATTCCGTGCCAACACCACGGCTGTTTTTCGAGCTTCATATTCGCTGAGAACTACCGGCTCTTGTTTCGATTTCGACACAGTTAGGCCACCTCCTCTTAAAAAGGAACCACAGGGGTGCAAAAGCCCCTGCGATTCCAGTATACCTCTCTTTTAAAATGCGTCTACTTTTTATAGATAAACTTTTGCATATCAGGATCGTTCACATTCTCTTTCGTAAAGAACTCGAATCCCGGGATAACTTTATTCGGAACATCAGCATTTTCGGTAAAGAATTTATATCCCCAGTCAACTGCCATCGAGCCGATTTCAGCCGGTTTCTGTGCAAGAACCAGATCCACCTGCCCTTCCTTCAAAGCATTAATCAGAGTTTCCGTGGCGTCCCATGAAGCAATTTTCACTGCTCCCGTCAATCCGGCGTTTACTACCGCCTGATATACACCTTGGGCACTGAATACATTAGTCCCGAACACGCCAACGATATCCGGATTTTTCTGGAGAGCGGAAAGAGTCTGCTCCATAGCCTTCTGTTGCACATCGAGGTTGTAATCAACACCTATCACTTCCATATTCGGGAAATTGGTTATTCCTTCCTTGAAGCCGGCTACACGGGCTGAAACAGATGAAACATCAGGATTCGTTGTGTTTATATACAGCTTCCCTTTTTCTCCGAGCATCTCTGCAAGGTGTTCCGCCACCCGCACGCCCCCAAGATGGTTGTCGGTTCCAATATATGCCAGGGGGAAGGAATACTCGGTGTCTTTCGAATAATCACCGTCACCAAGAAAGGTATCCACGGTAATTATTTCTATTCCCTGCTCATGCAGCTTTTTCAATGGCGCAATCAAGGCATCTACCGAAGTAGGGGCGATCATAATGAGGTCGATACCGCCGCGTGCTGCAGTAGCTTCTAAAATCGGCACCTGAGCTTCGGGACCCCATGATTTCGGATATTCGGAAACAATCAGGTTTACCCCCAGCTCGTCCGCCTTTTGTCTGATCCCACGTTCCATAGTGAAATAGAAGGGGTCGGCTATTCCGGGAACAAATGCGAACGTCAGCTCCTCCTCTTCACCGACAGCTTCTTGTGCTCCGCCGGCAAAGAGAGGCAAACCAAGACTTGCTGCGAAAAGCAGCACCAAAACCAGTACAGGAATTTTTTTCATACTAGCCTCCTTCAGGATAGTTATACGAACTGCTAATAGATATGCATAAACTGTGCCAAAAGGAAGGCAATCATTTATTGTATATATAGTAACGAATTAAATACTTTTGGTATTTTCACGGGCCTTGTAACATTGTGTTCCTGTTACTACCCTGACACAACACCTGTTACCTTTGGGTAACAGGTGGAACAGGCAAAGTGCATAAAAAAAAGCTTGCAATTCTCCCGACTGCAGGGTATTATCCTGTATTCGCAAAGCTCCGACCATGCGGTCGGTTTTTTTGCAACCTGTACCGACTATGCAGTCGGCTTTCTTTCGTGCCCGATTAAGGGAGAACGGCTTTTCAGTCATTCACTTAGTCGTGGGCAAGAAAGATTCCGAGCAATTTTTCCATCATTTTACAGGGAGAGGAAGGTATGTTTGGTTTGGAGGATTTCTCAGTTGCTCTTGCGTATTTGCTTCTGTTGATTGTGACCGGTGTCTCAGTGATTTACGGCATCCGAAAATGGAATGCCGGAAAAGAACCAGGCCCGGAGGAACTCGAAGAAGAGAAAAAATGGATGAAACATAACTTGGAACTCGAGGAAGAGGTTTCCGACGGGGGCGTTTCATGAATCTGTACTGGCTGGTCGTTATTGTTGTAGTTTATCTTTCTGTTATCGGATACCTCGGATACAGAGGTTTTTCTCAGACCAAGAACTCCGCCGATTACATGCTCGGCGGACGAAATATTCACCCCTATATTATGGCTATGTCCTATGGAGCTACCTTCATCTCCACCTCCGCCATTATTGGTTTTGGCGGAACGGCGGCTCAATTCGGCATGAGTCTTTTGTGGCTGACTGTTTTCAACATCTTTTTTGGGATTTTTATTGCTTTTGTGTTTTTCGGAAAGCGCACCAGGAGAATGGGGCTGAATCTCGATGCACACACCTTTCCCGAGCTCATAGGCAGAAGAGTGGGTTCACCTTTCATACAGCGTTTTATGGGGCTTATTATATTCGTCATCATGCCGCTCTATGCCGCTGCAGTGCTCATAGGTGCCTCCCGCATCATTGAAGGTCTGCTCGGAGTTCCCTACATATATTCGGTTGTTATCTTTTCCATTCTTGTTGCAGCCTATGTAATACTCGGAGGCCTGAAGGGTGTAATGTACACCGATGCTCTACAGGGGAGCATCATGGTTTTCGGGATGCTGGTACTCTTGTTCTTTATTTACACGAATCTCGGGGGACTGGTTTCTGCGCACACAGCCTTGACGAATCTTGCCGATCTTGTACCGGAAGGCTTGAAGGCAATAGGCCACCAGGGCTGGACCGCCTCTCCGGGTCTGGGGACACCGCTTTGGTGGATCGTGTATTCATCCCTGGTTCTGGGTGTGGGAATCGGAGTTCTGGCTCAGCCCCAACTGGTAGTCCGGTACATGACCGTACGGAGCAACCGTGAATTGAACCGGGCCGTCCTCATTGGTTCAGTCTTTATCCTCCTTACGGTAGGAACCGCCTTTATCGTGGGTTCTCTTTCGAATGTATACTTTCAGCGAGAGTTGGGAGAAATCGCGATCGTTGTGGCCGAGGGTAATTCAGACAAGGTGATGCCGGCCTTTATACGGGAAGCAATGCCGATGTGGTTCGGGTACCTCTTCATGCTGGTAATCCTTTCTGCCGGAATGTCTACGCTCAGTTCCCAGTTTCATACGATCGGGACGTCTGTCGGGCGCGATCTCTATGCAGGCGGAGAACTCACGAAAGACCACAAACGCCGAAGGGAGCTTCTTATTACCCGCATAGGAATCGCTGCAGGTATACTCTTCACTGTTTTTCTCAGCCTGAGGATGGGAGCAGGGGTCATTGCCCGGGCAACAGCGATTTTCTTCGGAGTAATGGCTTCGAGTTTCCTTGCTCCCTACTTTGCCTCCCTCTACTGGAAACGTTTGACTCGCAAGGGTGCGATCGCCGGGATCGTATCGGGTATTGCTACAGCAGCATTTGCTTTTCTTTTTCTTCACGGAAGCGAGGCCCGTGTCTTCGGAGTAGCTGCAAAGCTTTTTGGGCGCGAGACTCTTCTGGGAGGATCATGGTCGTTTGTCGATCCACTGGTTTTCGCGCTCCCGGTTTCGGTAGTTTTTACCATCGTAATCAGCCTTGTAACCTCAGTCGAGGACAAGGAACTGGTAACAAAGAGTATGAAGGGAATGTAAACCTGGCAAGCACCGGTGCCGGCTTCTGCCGGCTGCCGGTGCTGCCGACCGCCGGTGCTGTCGAAATATTGTCTGTATCTATAGAGTCAAGCTTATTCGAGGCCGTAATCCTTACACCAATTCGTAAAGGTCTGGTAATTAGCAAGACCGACAAGCTTAGAAGCTCTGGTTTTGTTTCCCCCTGCCTCTTTTAGAGCCTTTTTCAGATAGTGCCGTGCAATTTCTCCAAGAACATCCCTGATATTAAACGCATCATCCAGTGGGCGATTGTATATATCCTCATTACAGCTGTTCCGTTTTGTGGGGATAAGGGCTTGCTCTATGTCTGTAATCCCTATTGATGAGCTCCGGGAAAAGATTGCTGCTCTTGTAATAGTATTCAGCAATTCTCGTACATTACCCGGCCAGCTGTAAGCCTTTATGGCTTCCACAGCTTCGCCGCTTATGCTCTTTTCGCTCCACTCCGACGAATCCCGGTACCGATTGTTCAAATCCGATAGTATATGCCGGACAAACAGGGGGATATCCTCTCTGCGGCGGCGAAGCGGAGGAATTTGAATAATCCCGATGGTAATACGGTGAAACAAATCTTCTCGAAATCTCCCCTCTTCTACCTCGAGGTTCAGATCCCGGTTTGTTGCCGCAATTATTCTAGCATCCGATATTGTTCGTTTAGTATCCCCGAGCCTCTGTATCTCCCCTTCCTGTAGAAAACGAAGAAGCTTTACTTGGGCTTTTTGGGGTAATTCGGCTATCTCGTCGAGAAATATGGTTCCGCCGGCAGCCTGTTCGATGTAACCCGGTTTGTTTTTATCTGCACCGGTAAACGCTCCTTTTTTGTACCCGAAGAGTTCGGATTCGAGAAGTTCACCAGGGATAGCACCGCAATTCACTGGAACGAAGTTGCCGTCCCGTCGTTCGGAATCGGAATGAATGGCTCGTGCAAAGACCTCTTTTCCTGTACCTGATTCCCCTAGAAGCAAAACCGGCACACTGAATTGCGCAAAACGTCGGGCAAATATTACCTGGGTCTTCATTTCATCAGAAGAATAGATGACATCGCCGAAGTTTCGAATATCATAAAAACCTTCAGCTACCTCTCTCACTACCATTGTTTCGAACTGCTGCTTGTGTTTCGGAAGACGATACTCAGCAGTAATAGTAAACGGGAGTTCAACCGTTTTAATTCCTGATTCACGAGAAGATTCGAGGAGATCCGCAGGATATTTTGTATTAGCTAGTAAAATCCAGACTGTCGACATGGCAGGGGTACCCGGACTCAAATGAAAATGATAATTCGCATCCGGGTACCGTTTTTTTGCCTCGCTGCAAACAGACACTACAGCCTTATATATTTCTGAAAAATCCGTAGGAGAAGTGAGGGCAAAGTGACGCAGGTGAATTGAAGGGGGACTGTCTCCCGCTGTTTGCCGAAGCCAGTAACGATAGGTTTCGGCATCTTTTCGTTGATAATTATTGAGTATGTATACAGAATCATAATGTCGCTTTCTGACGACATCAGCAATAGGCCCGTAACTATCCTCCGGAAGCCGGCCTTTGGAAGCCTCCAGATCTGTTGCACCTATCCATGCAAACAAAAGATTTTTGTTCATACAAAAAAAGGGTACAACATTTTTTATGTATACACAAACTTTTTATTTATATAATTGATGAACAAAAAAACGGCCCCGGATGCAGGCTTTCCGGGGCCAAAAAAAGGAGCGTAAAAAAACAGGAGGTAACATGAAAAAGGTTTCAACCGCTGGTTCTGCCGGTCGTCCCTTTCATTATCAAAAACATCAATATAGGATAAAGGTTACAAATTTTTATTTCCTTATAGAGGAGTGCGAAGAGTGAATTTTCGTGACAAAAGATCAAACGGGGAAGCAGAGGTCATTGCTCGAAGTACCGATGGGCCGGTAACCCGAAGCAGACTGGAGGAAGATCTTCGTGCTGCCGGAGTGGAACCGGGAATGAAAGTTCTCGTACACAGCTCCCTTTCTGCAATCGGCTGGATTTGCGGCGGAGCCTTAACACTCATCGAAGCGCTCGAGGAAGTTATCCGGCCCTACGGGACCCTCGTTATGCCGGCTCATTCGGGAAATCTTTCCGATCCCGCAGGATGGGAAAACCCGCCGGTTCCTGAGTCATGGTGGGAAACGATACGTCAGCAGATGCCTGCCTTTGATCCTGAAAGAACACCGACTGCAGGGGTAGGTAGTGTTCCTGAACTCTTCCGAAATTTTCCCGGTGTTCTGCGAAGCAGTCATCCGCATTTCTCTTTCGCCGCTTGGGGAGCAGATACCGAAGAATTACTTGACCGTCATGAGCTCGATTATGGGCTCGGCGAAGCCTCCCCTCTCGGAAAGCTCTACCGGGCGGATGCTGACGTTCTCGTAATAGGAAGCGGATTTTCCACAAACACCTGCTTTCACCTCGCGGAATATCGTAGTGATTATCCAGGCAAAAAGGAAACAGAATACTCTGCTCCTATACTCGTGGATGGTCACAGACGGTGGAAACAATTCCGGAATTTGGATATTGATTCGTCGGATTTTTCGAAGATCGGAAATGCATTTCTGAAAAGGAAGGGGAAACATATTACCGAAAGCCGTATAGGTTATGCAGTTTCGTACCGCTTTCCTATTCGAGAGGCCGTTGATTTTGCTGAAAACTGGATGAAAAAGCACCGCCGATAGAGGGTTCCTTGCCTTGTTCCTCCATTTTCCGTATGATGGGCCGCATGAATGAACACAAGAAATCGCTACGGATCAGAGACATCTTTCAGCTCGAACCAAAGAACCAGGAGGTTCCGGTACAGGGCTGGATACGTACTCGCAGAGAATCAAAGCAGAATATCTTTTTCGAAATCAACGATGGTTCAACACTGAAGGGCATCCAGGTAGTCGTTGACAAAGAGAATTACGGTGATCTTTCTTCTCTCGAATCGGCAAACAACGGAGCGGCCGTGGAGGTACAAGGAACACTTGTAGCCTCGCCTGGTAAAAACCAGAGATCGGAACTCTTGGCAAAACCCGAGGGGATCCACGTCGTGGGAGATTCTCCACAGGAAAACTACCCCCTGCAGAAAAAACGACACTCCTTTGAATTCTTGAGGGAAATTGCCCATCTCCGCCCCCGGACAAACACCCTCGGCGCAGTTTCCCGGGTCCGAAATACAATGAGCTTTGCAATCCACCGTTTTTTCCAGGAACGTGGGTTCCAATACATACACACTCCAATCATTACCGCCAGTGACGCAGAAGGAGCGGGAGAAATGTTCCAGGTGACCACTCTCCCCATTTCCGATCTCGCAAAATCCGGTAAAAGCCCTGACTATCAACAGGATTTTTTCGGCCGCCCCTCATTTCTCACGGTGAGCGGTCAGCTCGAAGCGGAAATTTACGCCCTTTCCATGAAAAATGTGTATACCTTCGGACCGACCTTCAGGGCCGAAAACTCCAACACCTCCCGTCATCTTGCCGAGTTCTGGATGATCGAACCGGAAATGGCATTCTGCGATATCGATTGCAACATGGATGTGGCCGAAGACTTTATAAAATTCATCCTGAAAACTACGCTCGAAGAGCGGGAAGAGGATATGAACTTTTTCAATCAATGGATCGAAAAAGGTATCCTCGACAGTCTGCAGAGAGTTTCCGAATCAACCTTTCACCGGATCACCTATACCGAGGCGATCAAAGCACTCGAAGACTCCGGAGCGAAGTTCGACTACCCTGTTTCCTGGGGAATGGATCTCCAGTCCGAACACGAAAAGTATCTTACCGAGGTTGTCTATAAGGGACCAGTTATGGTTACTGATTATCCCAAGGAGATCAAGGCTTTTTACATGAAGCTCAATGATGATGAAAAAACAGTTGGTGCTCTCGATGTTCTGGTTCCCAGACTCGGCGAGATTATCGGCGGTAGTCAGAGAGAACACCGGAAGGATGTGCTCATTCGGAGGATTCAAGAGATGGATCTCGATCCCGAAGACTACTGGTGGTATATTGATTTAAGAACCTACGGAACGGTTCCTCATTCGGGCTTCGGTCTGGGATTCGAACGAGTTATCCAGTATGTTACGGGTATGCAAAACATCCGAGATGTGATCCCCTTTCCTCGAACGGTAAACAGCGCGGAGTTCTAAGTGCCGCCGGCGCCCCGGCCCCCCGGCACCCAGCCCCCCGGCCGGGATTCGTGCAGTCAGGGCTTCATTCGGCGAGTGATTTTACATCCTGTGCCAATTGAACGGCTTGTTCATAAGCCTTTCCAAGGTCTTCATCGGAAGGAGCTCCCTGCCATTCCACGGGATCAATAAAATCCCACTTGAGTTTCGCCGTCATCTCGTCCGTTTCCTTTTGTGCTCCGCCGGACCAGCCGAATGAACCGAACCTGAACACCTTCTTGTTTTGAACATGTTTCCGCTCGAACATATCGATCACCTGAGCCATAGGGGGAAACATCTTGTATTCATAGGTGGGCATACCGAGCACAAGACCGGCCGAACGCCAGGCGGAAGCTAAAACATACGAGACATTCTCGTTCGGCACCTGATGAACATGCACCGGAACCTTCTGTGAACGGATTCCCTGAACAACCCGGTTTACCACCTTCTGGGTATTTCCATACATGCTTCCGAAAACTACTGTAATCTCCGGCTCTGCGGGCCCTTTCAGATACGATGCGTACCGCGAATAGGCCTCAACGATCTGCGTAGGCCGTTCCCTCCATATGATACCGTGAGATGGTGCGATAATCTTGATATCAAGGTCCTCGAGTTTCTTAATTGCCCTTTGAACGAAAACGGAAAAACTCGAAACAATATTCGAATAATAGCGGAGAGCTTCCCGTTCAAAGAGATCGTACTCTTCCGAGGAGAGCTGATCATCAAAAACTGCTTCTCCCACACTGCCGAAGGCTCCAAAGGCATCGCAACTGAAGAGAACTCCGGTAGAGTACTCGAAGGTGGCCATCGTCTCCGGCCAATGTACGTTCGGGATCTCATAAAAACCGAGGACCTTTCCCCCGCCCAAATCGAGGCTTTCTCCGGTTTTAACCGCCCTAATCTTCTCTTCCACATCGAAAAATGCCTTCGCCAAATCCACCCCTTTTGCAGTGGAAATGATCTCCATTTCAGGATTTTTCTGCCGGAGGTCGGCAAGCCAGCCGGTATGATCGGGTTCGAGATGATTGAGCACAAGATAATCGATATCAGAGAAATCGACGGAAATCGAATCGAGCTGATCCCTTATCTTTGAAGGTGCGTTATCCCAATCCCGTACTAAATCAATAAGAGCGGTCTTCTCTCCTTTGACAAGATATGCATTCAACGAAACCCCTTCGGGGATAGGCCAAATTCCCTCGAAGAGATCGCCATTTTCGATATTTGCGCTCAAACGGTACACACGATCAGCTACTTCTACAGCTTTCATTTGAATCCTACTCTCCTGCTGAAAGAATTGTTATTCTCTAATGTACGATCATTCGTTGCGGGTATCAAGGAGTCTTCTTGTTTCTCGGTCGAAGGCCGCTGCAAAGGCTTTCAATTCTCGATGGCCGTACGTTCTGTCACTCGGTTGTTTCAGCCCTGCTTCCCGGAGGTCTTTCATAAAGTTTCTTTCGGAAAGCCTCTGACGGATGTTTTCTCCGGTGTAAACAGCACCCCGGTCGTTGATCACACAAATTTCCCGTTCCACGAGTTCTGCAGCCAGAGGGATATCCCGTGTAATTACCAAGTCACCTACCTCTGAATTCTCGAGGATATACCTGTCGGCGCTTCCCTCTTCGGTCCCGGTAAGGATCATCTCGGTCATCGTGTTATTTTCAATACCGGGTATTGTTCTGTTCGCTACAAAATGAGCGAAAACATTCAGTCGTGCCGCCCCCTTTTTCACAACCCTTCGAACATCAGCAGGACAGGAATCGGCATCCACCCAAATCGTCATTGTTCAGTATTTACTCCGGCTTTCCCGGGTATCCAGGCTGCATGAAGGGAACCTTCGCCGCGGATGTGAACCTCTCCGGCAGCTGCCGGAATCACACAGGATTCACCCTGACTGAGTTCAACACCTCCCTCGGGCGCCTCTACCCCAAGGCTTCCCCGGGTACAGACAAAGAGAGCAATGCTGTCCTGTGTATTCCATACCGATCCTCCTCCTTCACACTCAACACGACAAAGCTGGAATTCATCCGTCATTGCAGGATAACAGGAAACACCTGCCGAACCGGAAACCGGGAACAGAATATCCGGTTCCCCCGCCCGGAAGGTGAGCACCGATAAAAGCTCGTCAACATCCATATGTTTCCCTGTCAAACCGCCACGAAGCACATTGTCCGAATTTGCCATGAGTTCTATACCGAAGCCCTCAAGATATGCATGCAGTTCGCCGGCCGGAAGAAACATGGCCTGCCCCGGTTCAAGCTCGACGAGGTTCAACAGAAACGGTGAAAGAACCCCTACATCGTTTGGATAGGCATCTTCGAGCCGGAGAAACCACTCGAATCGTTTCCCGCTCCCCTTCTTCGAGTGTGCAAGCTCTCTTGCCTCGGTAATCAATATCTCGATTTCCTGACTGCTGCTCTTCATAATTCTGCGAAAGGCCTCAGCGAGGTCCCCGCTCTTCAGAAACTCTACAGCCTGTGCTGCAGAAGGAATGCTCTCGAGGTCTTCGAGGATATCGTCGACGGTTCTGAATCCTCGCAGCGCGGTAAATTTTTTCAGGGCACAAATGATCTCGGGTTTATGATTCTGATCCCGGTAATTTCGTGAGGATGCTTCCCTCGGAATCCCTTCTCTTTCTTCTCGTTCGTACCCTTTTTCAGCCTGCTCCAGATTCGGATGGGCTTGAATAGAAAGAGGGCTTCCGGCAGATAGAAGTTTGAACAGAAAAGGGAGCGATTCTCCGAATTTTCCGGCAATTCGCTTCCCCAAAACTGATTCGGGATTTTCAGCTATAAAGCTATCGAGATAGATTTTCCGGTCCCCTATATGAAGCTTTGAACGGCCCCGTGGATGCACCCCCATCCAAACCTCCGCCCAAGGCCGGCCGTCGGGGTTTTCGATTTGCATGAATCCGGGTATCTCTCTGGATGATCCCCAGCTGTAATGCTGAATGCTGTTTTCCAACAGATACGCTTTCCGATACATATATCCCCCTCCAGATACATTAAACAAATACAGAGGTATCCGCAATGTCGCCAGTACGGAGTTTTGTCCGGTAAATCCTGTTCACAATACCATTACCTTGAATTTCATGCCCCAGGAAAGATAATATAAGCCTACACCCACAGGAGCGGCAGTTCATACGGAGCCCCAAAAAAGGAGTGCCGCCCCAAATAATATATTCAATAAGGAGTATGGAAATGGATACAATTTCACCGCTGCAAAAGGAACGCTATCGTTACCAGCCGAAACTTCCGGAAACTTTAAAAAGGCCGGTAGAAAAGGTAAAGCCTGTGCGCGGTAATCCCACTGAATCAGTATCGGACCAGGCTGAACTCAAACAACTTTTCACTAACACCTACGGGAAACCAATTGTTTCCTTCAAAGAGGGAGATAATACCGCCGGAACGAAGCCTTTGAACGTGGGAGTTATCCTCTCCGGTGGTCAGGCGCCGGGTGGACACAATGTTATCGCCGGCCTCTATGACGGATTAAAGGCAGGCAATTCCGATTCAAAGCTTTTCGGTTTTCTCGGTGGTCCTTCCGGCATTCTCGAAGACAACTCGATAGAGATTACTGCAGATTATCTGGATCAGTACCGTAATACCGGCGGGTTCGACATTATCGGATCGGGAAGGACGAAACTGGAAGAAGAAGACCAGTTCGAACTGGCACTCGAAACCGCAAAAAAGCACGGGATCGATGCCTACGTTATCATCGGCGGGGACGATTCGAACACCAACGCCGCGCTCATGGCGGAATACTTCGTGGCCAAGGGCTCTGAGGTAAAGGTCATCGGATGTCCCAAAACCATCGACGGAGATCTGAAAAACCAATATATCGAGGTATCTTTCGGATTCGATACCGCCACCAAGACCTATGCCGAACTCATTGGCAATATCGAGCGTGATGCCAATTCTGCTAAGAAATACTGGCACTTTATCAAGCTTATGGGGCGCTCGGCCTCCCACATTGCTCTCGAATGTGCTCTACAGACCCAACCGAATGTGGCCATTATATCCGAAGAGGTTTCCCAGAAACATCAGACCCTCGAACAGATCGTAGCGCACATTACCAATGTCGTAATCAAGCGTTCCAACAATGGGGAGAACTTCGGTGTCGTTCTAGTTCCGGAAGGCTTGATTGAATTTATTCCGGAAATGAAGGTTCTGATCAGTGAGCTCAATGATATTCTAGCGGAGAATGTTGACTATTTCTCTTCCCTCCATACATTCGAGGACCAGTCAGAGTGGGTCAATAAGAAACTGGGCCGGGATTCTTCCTATGTATTTTCTTCTCTCCCCAATGATATTCAACGACAGCTTCTCATGGACCGTGATCCCCACGGCAATGTGCAGGTTTCCCGGATTGAAACCGAAAAACTCCTGATCGAAATGGTTGACAACCGTTTGAATGAACTCAAGAGCAATGGACAGTTCAACGGGAAATTCAGCTCCCAGGCCCACTTCTTTGGCTATGAAGGGCGGTGTGCCTTTCCCTCCAATTTCGATGCTGATTACACCTATTCTCTCGGCTACAGCGCTTTTCACCTCATAGCCAATGGTCTTACCGGCTACATAGCCGCGGTCCGGTCTCTCGACAAACCCGCCGACCAATGGGAAGCAGGTGGAATCCCTCTGACAATGATGATGAATATGGAGCAGCGTCACGGAAAGAAAAAACCGGTAATAAAGAAGGCCCTTGTAGAACTCGACGGCGGGCCCTTTCGGACTTTTGCCGCAAAACGCGATCAGTGGGCTGAAAAGACCCTCTTTTCCTTTCCCGGAGCTATCCAGTACTTCGGACCAGCCGAAGTTTGCGACCAACCCACGATAACGCTCAAGCTCGAACAGGGACAGTAGGTTCAAACCACGACCCGGCGCACGCGCCCGGTTCCCGGTCACGGGAACCGGGCGGCGGCTGCTTTGGTCTGCCGCCTGCGCCCGGGCAGGGATGCCCGGTATTTCCTTCCTATCGCAGGGTTCCCGGTCTTATCTGTAAAGTATTCTTTCGTCCGCACTCGTGGCCTTTCCGGATCGCCCCTTCGAGGCTTTCTCCATTGAAACGGGCGGAGGCAAAACCAGCGGTAAATGCATCTCCGGATCCGATGGCATTCACGGGATTTGCGATTATCTCAGGAGGTATTTCCTCGATCTTTCCCTTTGCCGGGTAGATGGTGGGCCTCTTGCCGCGGGTAAGAACGGCGATTATGCCGGATTCTTCGAGTTCGAGCAGCTTATGCCCTACCATGGTGTAGAGTTCCTCAACATCGTCGTGTTCTCCAATGTCGTGGTTTTTCACATAATCCGGAAAAAATGTCTGAGCAAACTCGAAAAAGTTCGGCTTGATAATATCCGGCCCAAGGGGTATAGCGCGGCTCAAGTCGTCCCCGCGGATATCTAAAATCACCTCGGATCCCTCGGTTTTCGCCGCCTCGATCATCCGAGTGTAAATATCACCCCTGAAACCCCTGGCCCTGCTGCCGGAAAAAATCACTGTGTGACTTCGGGAAAGGAGCTCGAGGTAGGATTCGAAAACCGTTTCATCCGAACCTTCCGGCACCGGCCGTGCCTCCTCCGCAATCTCTGTCGCCGTGCCGGAGCTGCGGTTTATCAGGGTATAACACATCCGCAATTCACAACCGAGACGAACATCACGTATTTCGACTCCATCGGCACGAGCCATTTCAACAAAGATATCCCGGAACTTGCCGCCGGTATGAGTGAATTGCCATACCGATTCTCCGAGCTGACTCAGGACCCTGCTGGTGTTTACTCCTTTGCCTGCTACATCGAAATACACCTCATTCGTCCGGTTCACCTCATCTTCCTGAAACCGGTCGATGATGATCGTACGCTGCAGTGTGGGATTCAGGGCGACTGAAAGAAAATGATCCTTACTCATAACCTCATCAAGCTCTACAGCGCCTCCATGATGATACCGCTGATTTCATCGCTGGAAAGAGAAAGGGGATGGTTTTTCATCCCGCTTTGAGCAGCTACGATTCTTACTCCTTCCTCATCCACTCCATAAGAAGAAAAACCCGACAGATTCGATAGTTCTGAAAACTGCTTCAGCTTATCAACCAGAAGGGCCGCATTGCCGTTGTCGCTCCCGGCATCCTTTTGAGTCAACAAAATGCCGGCCTCTGCATATCGGTGAAGCGCCCGGCCGGCACTGCTTTCTTTTGCCTGCATCAGACGTGAGGTTGTGTACCTTACCGAGGGGGCCAGCAGCCTTCCGCACACAACCCCGTGGGGTATGTTATAACGAGCGCCCATCGGCGAAGCTATTCCATGGACAAGACCGAGTCCTGCATTTGCAAGACCTATTCCTGAACAGTAAGCGGCAAAGGCCATATCTTCCCTCGCCCGGAGATCATTCCCGTCTTCGAGTAGCCGGGGAAACGCCTCTCCTGCGAGGAGGAGTCCCTGCCTGCAGTATGCATCAGTGAGGGGGCATGCCTTATCCGACAAAAAAGCTCCGATGAGCTGGGTAATCGCATCGAGTCCCGAGGCGGCACTGATCTGTTTCGGACATGTTGTTTGCAGCGCCGGATCGAGAACGGCGGCATAAGGCACAAAGGACTCATGCCGCAGGGATTTCTTAAACCCTTGTTCTCCTACTCGGCTGATAACTGCGTTTCTTGTGGCTTCAGAACCGGTCCCTGCTGTGGTAGGTACGGCAACAAAGGAAACACCCTTTCCCGAGGGCTTTCGGGTCCCCACTCCTTCGAGATAGGTTTCAGTAGGCTCCTCTTCGTTGACAAGCGCGGCGGCGGCTTTTCCCGTATCGATCACACTGCCCCCGCCTACCGCCGTTACCATAGATATCCCGGCTTCCTTCATGAGCCTTCTTGCTTCGTCTACTATCTCGGGAGTCGGTTCATTTCCGTTTTTCAGGTGGGAAACTTCGATGCCGGCATCCCGAAAAGCCTGGAGGAATTCCGGCCACCACTGCGTCCGTTCATGGCTGCCTTCACCGGTTACCAGAAGGACAGCCTTCCCCGGACAAAAGCCGCGGTTGAGACCGAGTTTATCGGCCAACACTCCATCGGCAAGCTCGGCTGTCATGGTAAAAAGGCTCCCTTCTCCTGTGTAGAGCAGCCTGTTTCCTACATAATTCATCCTTTATCAACAGCCTCCCAGCGTACCTTTTTAATTTCCCCGCTCTCCGAGATGTGTGTATTTTCTATCAAACCTGCCGGTGTAGACTGCCCTCGGGCGAAATATCCTGTTGTGCTGAAGATATTCATAGACCCGTGCGGTCCAACCGGCTACCCTGGCTACTGCAAAAATCGGCGTGAACATTTCCGATTTGATCCCGAGCGCGCTGTAAACGATTCCCGAATAGAAATCCACATTGGGAAATATTTTCTTTTCCTCGCCGAGGGTGGAAACGACCTGATTTTCAAGGGCGTGTGCCGTGTTATAAAGGTTTTTTGTATACTCGTTGCTATCGGAAGCAAGCAGCGAAGCCAGCGGCTCCAGAACCCGGGCCCTGGGATCGTATGCTTTGTATACCCGATGACCGAATCCCATGATACGGTCTTTGTTTTTGCGTTTCTCCTCGTACCACGGGGGTACATTTTCCGGAGAACCAATCTCTAACAGCGATTTGAGCACCTCTTCGTTCGCACCGCCGTGCAAGGGGCCATTGAGGGCGGCAATACCCGAACCGATGGAAAAATAGATATCCGACAGGGTAGATGCAACCACCATGGCGGCAAAGGTGCTTGCATTCATTCCATGATCGGCATGCAGAATCATACTGACATCCATCACTCGTGCCTGGAGAGGTGTCGGCTCTTTTCCGTTCATCATGTACAGAAAGTTTGCCGCATGACTCAAATCCGAACGAGGTTCAAGCGGAAGGTGGCCTGAGCGAATCCGGGCAATCGCAGCCGTTATACTCGGCAATGCCGCTACCAGCCGGTAACAGCTTTCCAGCCCCTCCGATCCACGGAGGTTTCCTGTATCCATATCAGGGATTTCGAACTGTTTTTTATTGAACTCATACTTTGCGTGGGATTCAGCATAGGGAGGAATTTCCATAGGTATGGAGTCCTCGTCTGTTGCAATCGACATGCTCTCGCTGCGGTAGGACTCGTAGTCTCGGTAGGTCTGTTTCTGTCTCATAAACAGTGTCCCCAAACGTAAAGCGGACATGGGGGTCCATTGTTCAATGGGAAATCCCATAAGCTGTCTTTTGGTTTGGAAGTGATGCCTGTTTGCTATGAGTTTCTGTTTGTACTCAGACAACTGAGATCGTGTGGGCAGATCACCGTGGAGCAAGAGGTAGGAGACCTCTTCATATGTGGAATAGGCTGCAAGGTCGAAGATATCGTACCCCCGATAGATGAGCCAGCCTTTTGTTCCGTTCACATACCCGATTTCAGTCTCACCGGCGATTGCACCCTCAAGACCGGGGCCTACTTCACAATGGACAGGCCATTCCACACTGGTTGTAAGTCCAGGCTCGGGTTCATTGTTTGTCTCAGCATAGGCCTTTTCCTTGGCTTTGAGAATGAGGTCGGTGATCGATCTCGTTTCGTCCATGTACTCCTCTTTGGTCATGAGTCACTCCGTTTCGAATTTCAGTTTGATGTTTCAGCAGCAGGTCAGGTAGGTTTCTACAGACTACCAGCCGAAATCCCTATTGTTTTCCAGAATGAATATAACAGATGTGAACCATTATTCATAGTCCGTTTTTTGTTTTAGACATTTTAGCAAGCCGTGCTTTTTTTCACTTTTTTAGAGTTATAGGTGAAAATTAATTTTTAAAGCCTGCTCGAAAAAAAAATAGATTTGACAATTCCCCGGCCATGATGTAAAAAACAAGTGAGAGTTTAATAGAAACGGTACTAATCTAAAGGGAGTTCATATGAAACGCATATTTCTTGTTCTAATGGTAGCTGCACTTGCTGCCGGGGTAACGTTTGCCCAGGAAAAACGTATGTACAGCGATGGCGAGATCGATTATGCCCCCATGGCTGCGCAGTTCGAACTCTTTGCCGAAGACGACGCATCCAGCTTGAAACGAATAGAGTACAGCATCGACGGCAAAGACCTCCGGGTTTACAAACAGCCGCTTACCTTCTCCACCGAGGGAAGACATGTAATTGCTTATCGTGCAATCGACCAGTCGGAAAATGTCTCAAAAGAAAAATTTTACACTGTCGTTATTGACGATACCGCTCCGGACCTTACCGGTTCAGTCAACGGGCCGGTTATGGTAGAAGATCAAAAGGTTTACCTTACCAGTGATACCAATATCATACTCAGGGCAGAAGACGAACTCTCCGGTGTCGATACAGTTTATGTCAATCTTGACGGCAGCGGGTTTGTAGAGTTTTCCGACAGCGCTTATATCTATGAGGAAGGTTATCATATCGGACGCGCCTACGCTGTTGATAATGTCGGCAACCGTTCCAGCACATACCGCGTAGAAGCATATGTTGATAACACAGCCCCGGTTGTCGAGATCAATGCCGAAAAAGACTTCTTGAGACAACAGGGAACAACCTACAGCAGCAAAAACAACCGGTATTCCGTGTCTGCCTACGACGAGACTGCCGGGGTGGATGAGGTATTGGTTTCCATTGATAATCGAGAATTCTCCACCTACACCGGACCGTTTCGTATTCAGGAAGAAGGTCAGCACACTATCCGTGCACGTGCGGTCGATAAGCTTGGGAACGTAACGAAAGACGTACGAATGTCTTTCTATGTTGACAGCAGCGAGCCTGACGCAGGCATCCGTCCACTTCTGGATGAAGGCAAATAATACTTAATAACAAAGCTTTATTGCTGACGAATAAACCGGCCGTGTAACTGCGGCCGGTTTTTTTATGTAATGTCCGGCAGATTGTCATCCGCCGGGGTCTCATCCCTCAAAAAGTTGATACCCTGCCGCTGAGACCACTCTCTCTACCGCAGCAAGATCATCCACCTCAGCGCAAAATACCGATTCATTATTCGGCCTCGGGAAGCCGTGGCCATCTTTTATATTGATTCCCTTCGAATTCAAAAGTGCTACCATCCGGTTTAACTCTCCCGGTCTGTCGGCGACACGCACAGCAAGTACATCCTTAAGAGCACAAGCAAAACCCTTTTCCGAGAGTATTGTTTGTGCTTCGTTCGGCCTTTCGAGCAGGACCTTGAACAAACCGTATTCTCCTGTATCCTGTATCGTCATAGCGGTTATATTAATTTCCGCTTCTGCGAGAATTGCCGTGATTCTCTCTATCCTTCCTGGTTTGTTCTCTAAAAAAATATGCAGCTGTTTCAACTGTCACCTCCCCTTTCATCAACAACACGCACCGCCTTCCCCTGCGCTACCGGGAGACTTCCCGGTTCATGGAGTTCCACCCTCGGGTGGATGATTATCGAGGCATGCAGACGGCTGCGGATTCTGCTCCGAATTTCTTCCAGTTGCCCCAGATCTCCGGTAAATAATTTTGAATAAATTTCCACCTTAACTGTTATTCTGTCCAATGCGCCGTCTTTGGCAAGGTGGATTTGATAGTTCGTTCCTACTTCGGGAATCTTCATCAATACCGCTTCAATCTGGGAAGGAAATACATTCACTCCGTTTATTATCAGCATGTCGTCGGTACGGCCACTTATCCTGTCTATTCTTCTGTGAACACGACCGCATTCACAAACCCCAGGAATAATACGGCTTATATCCCGCGTACGGTAGCGTAACAGGGGAGTTGCCTCACGCTTGAGGGTTGTAAAAACAAGCTCTCCACTTTCGCCTTCGGGGACCGGTTGGTGGTTTTCCGGATCCAGGGTCTCTAATAGAAAGGCGTCTTCCCAGGTATGCATTCCATTTTTGTATTCACATTCAAAGCTTACGCCCGGACCGTTCATCTCGCTCAGGCCATACGAATTATATACATCGATGCCCCACAACGCCTCCAGCTTTTTCCTTGTACTTTCCGAATATGGCTCCGCACCGAGAAAGGCCTTTTTGAGTGCAAGGTCATCCAGTTCGTATTCAGATTCCTCAAGCTGATCGTAGAGGTGCAGCAGATAACTTGGTGTTGCGTGCACAATAGTCGTTCTAAAATCATTCATCAGCCGCAGCTGCCGAGATGAATTGCCCGAGCCTGTGGGTATTACCGTCATCCCCAGAAACTCTGCCCCATAGTGCATTCCCAGTCCTCCGGTAAACAAACCGTACCCGGTCATGTTCTGAAAGACATCCTCGGGACCGGCACCGGCAGCAACCATAGAGCGAGCCATCAACTCCGCCCAGCTCTGAATATCATTCCGGTTGTGGTAGATCACCGTAGGGATGCCGGTCGTTCCGCTGGAAGTATGAAGCCGTATGATTTCTTCCGGCGCAACAGCCTTGAGCCCTTCCGGATAAAGTGAACGAAGCTCGTCTTTTTGCGTAATCGGAACCCCTGAAATATCCGAAAGCTTTTTTAGATCTTTCCCCGAGGTTATACCTGCGTCATTCAGTTTTTTCCGGTAAAAGCCTGTGGTCAGGGCTCGGTCAATCGTGTTCTGCAGGTCCTTCAACTGATTCTCTTCCAGTTTCTCTCTGCTCTCTGTTTCAATCTCTTTTTGAAAGTATCGATTTTTCATATTCAAGCCTCACTTTCTAACCCAGCAAACTTCATAGTTGTACGACTTCATCATTTTCGATAACGCGGATTCCCGCCTTCTTTAATACACTGATTGCCTCGTCAGGTTGTTCGAATCTGAAAACCATATACGCCTGTTCGCTTCGGCGCCCGAGAAATGCATGCATGTACTCGATATTAACATCAGATTGCTGCAGCACAGCGAGCACATCTGCAAGGCCCCCGGGATGGTCCTCTATCTGGACGACCACCACATCACTCTGGCGGGCAACAAGATCCTCTGCTGCAAAAACAGCAAGAGCCTCTTCCGGTTTGTCGACAATAATGCGCAATACACCAAAATCCTCTGTTTCGGCTATTGTGAGGGCAAGAATATTGATCCCCGCCTTTCCGAGCAGATCACATACCTGATGCAGGCGCCCCTTCCTGTTTTCCAAAAAAACTGATATTTGGGTAATTTTCATGAGCTCACTCCATACTTGATTCGATCCATTTTCAAACCGATCACTGGTCTTCCTTTTGATTGAATTGCCGCTTGTCGACAACCCTCTTGGATTTCCCCTGACTCCGTTCAAGTGACCGGGGCTCCATAAGCCGCACTTTGACACCAACACCGAGGGTTGATTGAATAGCCTCGCGGACAGTTTCCTGAAAAGCCCTGAGCTGCTTGATCTCGTCGGAAAAGAATCGTTCTTCCACTTCGACAAGGACTTCCAGTGAATCCATGTTGTTCTTTTGCCGGTCGACGACCAGCTGGTAATGGGGCTGCGTTCCTTCTATCTCCATGAGCACGTGTTCGATTTGCGACGGAAAAACATTTATGCCCCGAACTACTATCATATCATCTGTTCTTCCGAGAACCTTGCTAATCCTGGGGCTCGTACGTCCGCATCCGCAGCGGCTGTGGTTTATCGTTACGATGTCTCTGGTTCTGTAACGCAGCAGGGGAATCCCCCGCTTTGTCAGCGTAGTCAGCACCAGTTCTCCGGGTTTTCCGTCCGGCATCTGTTCCCCGCTGTCCGGATCGATAACCTCCGGGTAAAACAAATCACTGTATACATGTAGTCCATTCTTCTCGGGGCACTCCTGGGCTACTCCGGGTCCGATAATCTCCGAAAGACCGTATACATCGAGGGCGGTAATATTCCATACCTCCTCGATTTCCTTTCGAATGGAATCACTCCACGGTTCGGCACCGAAAATACCGATCTCCCAGCTGCTTTCCCTCGTATTCAAACCCAGATCCCGTGCCTCATCCGCCATATAGAGGGCATAACTCGGGGTGCATGCGAGAATGCGAGGCTGAAAATCCTGCATAATCTTGAGCTGACGCCTTGTCTGCCCGGAAGAAGTGGGTATGATGCGAAGCCCCATTTCCAGGGCTCCGTAATGAAAGCCCAACCCGCCGGTAAACAATCCGTATCCGTAGGCTATTTGAATAATATCGGCAGGCTTTGCTCCGGCTACCGCAAGTGAGCGGGCCATTGCATCTGCCCAGATATCAAGATCTTCTTTTGTGTATCCGACGAGGGTGGGGTTCCCGGTAGTACCGCTGGAAACATGGAGTTCGAGTATATCCTTCTCCGGAGAGGAAAACAAACCGAAGGGATACGTGTCGCGCATGTCTTCCTTTGTGGTAAAGGGAAGTCTGTCGATGCTTTGGATATCTACACCGCTGATATCCGAAACCTCCGCAAGGCGCTCCCGGTAGATCGCATTGCTCTCCGACAAGTACTTCAGCAGACTTCTGAGGCGTTCCGACTGCAGCTCTTGCAGCGGTTCTTTTTCCATCTGTTCAATATCCGATTTCCAAATCATATAAGCTCCTTATTATTTACTCGCTTTTCCAATACCCTGAAACGCCCGTTTCAACAGGTCTTCTTCGGGAGCAGGAGTAAACATGGTTACAAGCGGCACCACGATAAACGGGGTAATCATTCCCATGGCGGAAGCTATCGGTGAATTGTCCGCTCCGAGTATAAAAAAGAATCCGACCGATACAATGAGTCCCGACAGCATACCCGCAACGATAGAGGCTCGGCTCGTCCGCTTCCAGTACAGGGAGTACAGATAAGGAGCCATAAAAGCACCTGCTACCGCCCCCCAGGAAAGCGACATGAGCGTAACAATCACCGAGAATTGATACCGGGCAATAAAGAAGGAAAGAGCCACAAACAGTCCGCTGAGAAAACGCATCATAAAGAGAGAATGTTCTTTCGAAATATCCGGGCGGATGTGTCCTTTATATAAATCGATTGCCACCGAAGAAGCCGAAACAAGAACCAGCGAAGAAAGGGTCGACATGGATGCCGACAAAACCAGCAGAAGGATTACAGCCATAAGAAAGGATGGTAAAAACCTCGTGAGCATCTGCGGGATTATGATATCGAACTGCACAACACCATCCTGTATCGGCGGAGCCTCGAAAAAGAGGTGAGACATAGAACCGGTAAAATATGCCGCAAAGACTACTACCAGTGCAAATATGGTAGTAACGACAGCGGCGACTTTGATTTGTTTCTCGTTCTTTATGGCATAATACTTCTGAATCATTTGCGGCAGTCCCCACGTGCCGAAAGAGGTCATGAACACAAGGGATGCCAGAAGCAGAAAGCCCGGCCTGTTTCCTTTGGGCACATGCTGGGAATAGGCCTCTGTTATCCGGCCGATGATTCCTTCCAGCCCCCCGCCTTTCCCGACGAATATAGCAACCATCGCAATTGAACCGACCACCATGATCATTCCCTGAATAAAATCAGTCAAAGTAATCGCGAAGTATCCGCCGAGGACCAGATATACACCGGTAATCAGGATCATAATCAAGAGGGCAAAATCGTAAGAGATACCGAAGTTTGCCTCGAACAGGTGACTGAGTCCCTTGAATACAGAGGCTGAATACGGCAGCAGAAACACAAAAATGATTACCGCAGCGATCATCTTGATGTATCTGCCGTTGTACCTCTCTTGCAGGAACTCCGGCATGGTCATTACATCCAGATTCCAGGACATAGTGCGTGTCCGTCTTCCGAGGACAAACCAGGCAAGCAATGAACCGAGCAGGGTGTTACCCAGTGCAATCCAGAGAACATTCGCTCCAAAGCCCCATCCCAGTTTTCCTGCAAAACCGATAAATACAACCGCCGAAAAGTATGATGTACCGTAAGCCACGGCGGAAACCCACGGACCGATTTTTCTTCCGCCGAGGAAAAAATCATTCAGATTCGACGTCCGTTTCATTCCCAGGATTCCCATAACGACCATGAGCACAATGAAGATTCCAATAAAGAGTACGGCCAGCATCAAGACCTCCTGATTTTCAGTCCGGCGGGTGTTGCATCCCTGCTCGAACCGTCTTTATAATTGCCGGACAGTATAGCAGGGTTTTATCCGGACGTACAATATTGAAACAGATCGCGAATCGGCACACAAAAAAGATTCTCCGCCTCTGGTCCCCTCTGGCCGCTATGTGGATCGTCATGGGAATCGAACTTCCCTTCATTACGGCGATTATATCCCGCATGCCGGATGCAAAACCCCAGCTTGCCGCCTTCGGTCTGGTTTTTGCAGTTTCGCTGATTATCGAGAGTCCGATTATCCAGCTTCTTACAGCCGGAACTGCTCTCTCTACAGACCGTCACAATTACCGCATGCTCATTCGGTTCATGCATTTTTCCGCCCTTCTGCTTACTGCGGTGCATCTTCTCTTGTCGGCCACTCCCCTGTTTCGGGAACTGCTGCTTCGGGTCATGAACGTGCCGGATCAGGTGGCGGATCCTGCCGGCAGAGCCTTTCTCATCATGGTACCCTGGGCCGCTTCCGTGGGTTACCGCCGCCTGTGGCAGGGCGTACTCATTCGCTACCAGCATACCGGCGTTATTCCCCTGACTATGTTGATACGTCTTGCGGTGCTGGTTGCCGTTATGTTTATCGGTTTTCGGACCCCTGGGCTCGGAGGTGCGGAAACCGGGGCGCTCGCCCTCTCACTCGGCGCAATTGCCGGAGCACTGGCAGCACGCGTTTTCGTCCACCGCACACTGAAAAAGGAACTGCCGTCCCGTTTTGATCCTGCAAACAGTGAAACGCCGCTGCAGTGGGGTTCGTTGATCCGGTTTTATATCCCCCTCGCTCTAACGAGTTTTATCGCTCTTGCCGCCCGCCCAATCTTGAGCATCGGGCTTGCCTGGGCCCCGGATCCGCTGGAATCCCTGGCGGTTTGGCCGGTAATCATGGGGCTTCTATTCGTTTTCAACTCACTGGCTCTTTCCTACCAGGAAGTCGTAGTGGCCCTATTGAAAGGGCCCGAGGATTTTCACGGATTACGCCGGTTTGCTGTTATTCTGGGGGGAATACTCGGGCTGAGTTTTATGGCTGTGGCACTTTCGCCTGCCGGAGCCTTTTGGTTCGACAAGATATCCGGGCTTCCGTCCGAGCTGCTTGATTTTACAAACCTGCCGATCATTGTACTCGCTGTGACTCCGTTCTTTTACACATTGGTTTCTTGGTACAGGGGTGTACAGGTAAGCCGGAAAAACACGCCACTTATTACCAAAGGAATTGCAGTAAATACCATAGTTCTTCTGATAGTTATGAGCACAGGAATTCTATTCTTTCCCTTTGCCGGTGTTATCTCCGCATCTCTTGCTATGTCTGTTTCCTTTCTGTTTGAAGCTGCCTACCTCAAAAGATTCCTCTCCCCACAGACCATGCTGGAAACCGCGCCCGCTTAATGAATCGCCCCTCCGCCATTGCAAGAGGTGCACCGACTTACTACAATTAGACAGAACTGTAGCCATGGGAGGGTCTTTGTGAAATCCAAACTTCATCCCCTGTATCGAACGGCAGCATTTATTCTCATAACATCTGCTGCAGCTGTTCTCCTTTTTTCATCCTGCTCGGAACCGGAAACTGCGGAAAACCGGCGAATGGATTCCGATGATACAAAGCTTTCCTTTCAGTCAATGCCGGGAGTGGTCCAAACCGAAGATCCCGAAGATTGGGAGATAGGAACTTACGGGGGAACATGGCGCGGCACCTATACCGAAGACCCGAAAAGCTACAACCCATTCTCCAATCAAGACGGCACGCACACCCTAGT
>JAIPGG010000021.1 GCA_021736255.1 Spirochaetales bacterium
GTTCGGACAGAGGGGATTGGGGCAGAAGGTAGGATCGGTAAATGGATCAGTCATACAATACACTCCTTTTGATGTAGTGATACTGATCTTTACTCTCTGATCTCCCCTTTTGCTTCAATTACACAAGGTTTGAACCAGTATTTATGAGATGCCCCATTTTCTGCACTTTTGTTTTCAAATAGTTCTCATTGTATCGGTTCTGTTCCGTTACCAGGGGTATCCGCCTTGTCACCTCGATATTTTCTTTTTTGAGACTGTCTATCTTTTCAGGGTTGTTCGTGAGCAGGGCCACCGATTGAATGCGGAGCAGCCTAGTAATCAGGGCGGCATCAACATAATCACGGGCATCATCGGGGAGGCCGAGAAGGCGGTTGGCCTCAACCGTATCGAGCCCCATGTCCTGAAGGTGATACGCTTTGATTTTATTCAGAAGACCGATCCCGCGCCCTTCCTGGCGAAGGTAGATCACTACCCCGTATTCCTGTTTGCTGATGTACCGAAGAGCTGCTTCCAGTTGATCACGACAATCACAGCGGAGAGAGCCCAATACATCTCCAGTGTGACACTCGGAATGCACCCGCATTGGGCAATCGGTTTTCCCGGCGACATCACCCTGAATAACCGCAGTATGTTCCTTTCCATCCCGTTCATCGAGAAACCCTGCCAGGGTAAAGGTTCCAAAGCGGGTCGGCAACTCCGCCCGGGCCGTAAATTTAATATGATTTAGAACAGAGATTGTCCCGTTCTTGGGATCATCATCACCTTTTCTATATCCGGGGTGACCGTTCACCTTCAAAAGCAACTGTCCTCGTTCTTCTTCAGGGCTCATTTTTTTTCCTCTACTCTGATTTTTATTATGATCGGGTTAAATAGTAGTAACGGTTCCTGAATAAGTCAAATCATATACAGGAAAAGCGGGCTTAGTTCGACTTGGGTGAACAGTGATTGAGGTGATGTCTGTTGATTACTTCCCTGTAGAAATCCTGGAGCATCTCGACAGAACGATCTATAGTCCAATACTGTGCATAACGGCACGCTTCTGCAGATTTTTCCTGCCACAATTTTCTGTCTACTAACAGCTGGTACACACGGGAGGTGAATTCATCCAAATCGGGCTCAGTCATAAACCCTCCATTATCCCCATTCATAATTTCACAGGTTCCCATCCTGCCTACTGCGACTACCGGCAGACCTGATAGCATTGCTTCGATGGTTACTAATCCCTGTGTTTCAGTAGTGGAGGGGAAAACGAAGACATCGGATGTGCGATAGAGCATGGAAATAAAATCCGGAGACTGATATCCGATAAGCAAAAACTCATCTTCCCATTCCCGGCCTCTGGCAAGTGCCTTGAGGTATTCGAATTCAGGCCCATTTCCGACGAGCACCGTCGTTAGGCCGGAGACCTTATCACGAAGTCTCTTGTGAGTTTCCACAAGAAAATTTACATTCTTCTCGTGCGCAACACGGCCGACAAAAAGAAGCCGACGCCTCCCCGACAAAGAGGGAAACCGGTTTGTTACTTCCCGTTCCAGCCTCTGCTGCTCTTCCGCTTCCGCCGGCGGTTCCCCACCCGGCCGTACAGGAAAACGCCGGCTGTTCACACCGGTAGGAATAGACCGTATCGGAACACTCACCTCGTATTCTTCCAGAACCCTCTTCATCTGTGATGTGGGAGTTATAACGCCGCAGCTGCTGTTATAGAAATTTCTTTGACTCCTGCGTGCGAGCCATCTGCCGAGGGAATGGGGGACCCAAGGGAAATACAGATTGACGTACTTTTCGAAGTATGTGTGACTGGTTGCAATCCAGGGAACCCCTCTTTCTTTACAGTACCGGGCCCCTTTGCGCCCCAAGGAAAATTCTGTTTGCACATGAACAAGATCGGGCTGGAATTTATCAAGATCATTCCAGATATGCTTTTTCTGCACAGGAGAAACCAAACGGTCTTCTTTGTCGGGTGTCAAAATAAGCTGATACGAGCTGTACCGGTGTACAGTAAAGTTATAGGTTCTGTCTTTTTCTTGTGTCTTGCGATCTTCTGTCTTGTAATCCGGCACCAGCAATAATACATTATGCCCAGCATTCACTAGCGCTGTTGCGAATGTTTCGACCGAAATTGTTACACCATTGATGCGGGGCCAAAAAGTATCGGACAGATAAGCTATATTCATTGTGTAAAGACTATATCAATTTCTTCTTATTGCGTCTATTTTTTAGATTGCTTGTTATGAGTATGGATGATGTAAAATCATATTATGATCACAATACCCGGCGTTTTCTGCATTTTGGAGATGGAAACCGTGAACAGGTTATACACCGGGCCGTCAATCTACAGATTAAAAATCACCCCTTTGACCTGATGCGCAGCCAGGAGCTCCTGATTTTAGAAGAACTAAAAGATGTTCCAGCCGGCACGGTTGTGGATCTCGGATGCGGTGTCGGTGCCTCGATGAATTACATTGCCGCCTCCAGATCCGGCAGCTATCGGGGAATAACCTTGAGCTCCACCCAAGCTGCCGTTGCAGCCCGGACCCTACAGAAACATTCATCTTCCGAAGAGAGTTGCCTTCCAGAGGTCTATGAGGGGAGCTACCTCGACCGGGATCTCGTTCGTCGAATCCTCTCTGACCGAAAGACCGCTGCGGCCTATGCGATAGAATCATTCCTCCACTGCCCGGACCCGGCGGAGTTTTTCTCCCTGTGGTCATCGGTCCTCAAACCGGGAGGCAAACTGATAATTTGTGATGACTTCTCTATCCGGCCGGCTGAGGCGGAAAAGGGGGATACTCGCCGGGAACGTTTGCTCCGGGATTTTAAGCGGGGATGGAAGGTAGAAAACCTTCTCGAGGTAAAGCAGGTGAAAGAGCTGGCCGGCAATTACGGTCTAGTTCCGATAGGCGACAGAGACCTTACCCCCAACCTGGTACTTCAACGCCCGCGTGATCGAATAATCCGGTTCCTGGTTTCTGTTCTCCGTCCCATGGAACTGGGAGAAAGACTTCCCTTGCCCTGGAGCTGGTGGCAAAACTTCCTCGGAGGGAATGCCCTGCAGCAGGCGCTTCTTGCAGGAGATCTCAGTTACCGCTTTCTTGTTTTCCGGAAGCCCGAATCACATCGAGAAAAAACCGGATAAACTCATCCATCCGCTGTGCAGGCGGAGACAAATCCGGCTCGAAACCGGCGGAAAAACCGGCCTCTATAAAGGGAAGGAGCAATTCACTTTTCTTTGAGACCAGATGTATCGGAACTCCCTGTCCTGAATTCCGCTCCCTCACAGGAAAACGAGGCTGATGGTCCCCTACGATGATGATCAGTGAATCATCCCGAATGAAGTTTACTAAGTAATCACTAATAGTCGTCAAAGAATAATCGATGGACGCAGTGTAACCTTCCGGGTATTCATCTCCTGAAAGCCAGCCATTGTCGAAGTAGCTGCTCTCTACCGAATGAAAGATGCTCCCGTCGCTCAATTCTCCCCAATCCTCAACATACCCGGGAACAATGTGAAAGGGAGTATGGCTGCTGACCATCATGTACATAATAAAACAGGGACGGCCGGCGGGGATTTCTGCAAGCTTTTGGTCGGTAGCAAAAAGAAAATACTGATCCGGCATATCACCGAAACTGTAGGTCGGGCCGGAATAATCATAGGCCTCTCGGAAGAGGTAGGAATCGAATCGGTAAAAATTCCTCCATGTTTCGTCCGCCTTGTCCGTCCCCGGGGCTGCCATTACCCGGTGGTATCCGGCTTCGCCGAGTTCGTGGGTGAGGTTTTTACGGCCTGAATGAAGAATTTGATCATACGTATGCTGACTGTCAATCCACACTCCCGTAAGGAGGGTCGCATCAGAAAACCAGGAACGACCTCCGGTGGTAGGAGCTTCTATAAAGCCCGAGACCGAAAAATATCCCGCTTCAGTTAGCTGATTTTCGATCTCTGCATACCGCTCGCTAATAAGCCGGTAGTGGTCTTCCCGGGAAAAAAGTGTTCTCCCGTAGGATTCGATAATAAAAAGATGAATATCCCGTCCGTCCAGGAAAGGAAATGACTCGGCGGCTGCTTCCCGTAAAGGACTTGGTTCTTTTGGCCGATCGTCTTTTGCAGTCGGGGAGCCCTGGGATGAAGAATTCCCGTCCTCATGGACCGGATTCTGTGTTCGGGATGGAGGCTGAGACTGAGACAACTCAGCATGAGAGTCTTCAAACTGGACTCGGGAGGGTGGAATCAACTGACGTCCCATTCTTGCAGATATCGGTGTTCCCCCCGGAAAAAACAGAGCCGGCAGAAGAAGGAACAACGGAATGAGAAGGGCTTTTTTCCCGAGCGGCTGAATTGTTCGTCGCAGTTTCGTGATCGAAAACCTGATCCCACACGCACTACCTGCAACCACAGCAGCTATGAAAAGTACATACAGAATCTGCAGAAAAACCGTGGTCTCGCCGAGCATCATCTTGATCAACGGTCCGAGAAACCTCAGATCGGACCAGGGGACAAATCCACGAGAAAAAACATAACGATTAAAGGCTTCTCCCAAGCCGAACAGGAAAATGACCAGAAAAACCGCCGATATTACCCATTCGATGCGGCGAAGTTCCTGCCCGTCCTTTTTTGTTCGTATCCAAGAAGCGAGCACAAACCAGAGGGCCAACCCTACTGTTTCAAAAGATGGAACGATCAGCCAAAGAAATCGGTACTCAGGGAGCCAACGATAAACGGTAAGCGCTGTGTTCAACACAAAGAGCATGGCAATCATGCTGAGAATGCGGTAGAGGTTCTTCCTGTTCCGTATGCCTTCTCGATTATTATTCTGCTTCACCGCATCAATCCTTTAAAACCGCATAAATATCACCCGAAGGTTCGTTGCCGCGCAACCCATTCAAG
This sequence comes from Spirochaetales bacterium, assembly GCA_021736255.1. Classification (GTDB taxonomy): domain Bacteria; phylum Spirochaetota; class Spirochaetia; order JAIPGG01; family JAIPGG01; genus JAIPGG01. Next base: position 4,886 of record JAIPGG010000021.1, read on the forward strand.
AATTTTCTCACTTCTTCCCCGTCCTGCCATTGGTCCCAATACCACTTCATACTCTCGGTCTGCGAAAGGTTATACTGGTACCCGCCCACTGTTTCGATATGATCGAGACATGCCAGGGCAACCTCCGGATCAGGAGGAAGAAATTCGAAGGAAAACCGGGGAAGCGGCCGGTCGAGCCCCCGGAGGACCTGCATCTCCGCCCCTTCCACATCGATTTTTACAAAATCGGGAGTCCCGTATTCACGGATGAGCTGAGCAAGGGTAGTAATTTGAATCCTCTCATCGGCTTTTTGCCAAGTGATACCGGCGAAGGCCTCGGTATTCGAAACCCGCTCGATCCATTCGGCTGATAAGGTCGTTAGTGTCGGGCTCTGGTCACAGACGTACAGATCCGCACTTCCCTTCCGTTCACCCACGGCTTCAAAATGAAGTTTCACGCCTGGGTCTTTCCCGTAACGGCTCTCGAGAATCCTCCTGCAGTAAGGCTGGGGTTCAAGGGCTACCACCTGTGCTCCGAGGTCTCGAAAGACCCGGATACGGTTTCCCACATGCGATCCGATATCAAATAAAAGCCGGGCCTCGGGAATAAGACGGCGGTAAAAACGCCTCATCCGCCGCCTTCGTCCGGGAACCCAGTAGTAGACTGCTATTGAGTGCAATAACCCCCACAAAAAACGGCAGCTGCCCCGTTTCTGTTCGTGCCCGCTTCTGTTTTTTCCCCCTCCGCTGCAGTAAGTAACCGGCCACAGAAGGCGCAGCACCAACTCAATCAAGAAAGAAAGGAGAATCAACCCTGTGGCTGCTACAGCCAAAAGATCAGTCATCGGAGAACCGAAAAAGGGAGCTGCGGCAGCAGTCAGCATCCCCATGGCTACAGCGGTAGAGGATTTTGCATACAACACAAAGGGGCGAGGAAATTCACTCCGGTCGGGGAGAAATTGAAAGATGATGAAAAAACCATACCGGGCCAAGCCGGTCAAAGCGGTATAGACCGGCAGGCCCCATCCGAGAACTCCGCCTACACTCAGGGCATAGAGGAAGAAGGCATCCGACTCCATATCCCACCGGGCTCCGAAGGGAGTCGGGCCATATTTTCTGGCAATGATCCCGTCAAAAGCATCACTTGCTGCGGCCGCAGCCAGCAAGAGTAGAAGCCACATTTCTTTTCCCGGTCCACTTACGCTCAATACCAGAAACAGCAGGAAGGCTGCAGCCGGTCTAACGGAGGTAACCAAATCCGCTGCCGGTATCCCCGAAGAACTCTTACCTGCGAAACTCGACGAATCGGCAGGCCCCTGGTTCGGAGCAAAACCCTGGCCAGGCGCAGATCGCTGAACCGATTTGCCGCCCTTTGCTTGCCGTGCATCCCGAAGAGTAAAAAAGAGGAGGCCGCAGAGCCCCCAAATCCCCGCCGCCAAAGCAAACCACGGCAAGGGAAGGAGGGAAGAAGCTCCGGCCGAGATCGGCCCGGCGGCTTCGGCCGTCCACCTCCAGCCTACAAAACTCCCGAGGGGGAGGCCGCACAACGCCCACACAATCATACCAAGCGAATAGACTGTATAGCCGATATTCGGCAATCTTTGCGGCTTCATCTTCGATTTCATTTGTTCTCCGGTTTTCGGGAAGGACAGGGCGTCCGAGTCAGTTCTTCCACTGCTTTTGCAAAACACCATCCCATTTTCTCCGCCGCGCGGGAATACCCACCCATCCCGCCGGCATTCTGAGCTTGAGCTGCGGCAGAATCGGCTGCCTCTGCTGCAAGTTTTGCGCGCCAGGCATCATCCAGCAAGTAAAGCTGAAGGAAACTCCGCCAAACCGGCCGGTCTCCGGGCGGCAGCAAAACAGCTCCCCACCCCTCTTTTGCTGCCTCCGGCACTCCCCCGACCCGGGAAACAGCCACCGGAGTCCCCACCGACAAGGCTTCGGCAGCAACCATCCCGTAACTCTCGAACCGGGAAGGCATAATTACAAGATCTGCTTCCCGGTACTTCTGAAATAATTCTGCCGGCGACAGGCTCCCAAGAATTCGAATCCGCCGGCCAAAAGGAGAAGAGGAAATTTCTTTTTCCACCAGCGCAGTGTAATCTTTGTCGAAACTCCTGTCCCCCGCGAGTTCGAGTATCCAAGGCTGTTCTTCTTTTCCGCTGGGGCCGGGGCTGGGTTTGGGGCCGGCGGAGACGGTCGATAACGGTACCGAAGAGCCTTCACCGGTGTTCAGATTCAGCGACAAAAAGATTCGTACCAAAAACAGAATATTCTTGTTCGGGTGCCAGTTCGCCGGCAGCAAAAACCGTACTGGTCCGGCAGCCCCCGCCGGCAATCCGCCACCGGAAACCGGCGAGAAGGCGGCCCCAGTCTCCGGTGCCCCAGTCTCCGGTGCCCCCTCCTCCAGTGCCCCGCTCTCTGGGACCCCAGCCTCCGGTGCGGGAATGTTCGAATCCACACCGGTACCGGCGAAAGCCTTGCCGCCGGGAATTTCCACCAGCGGCCGGCATACCCGAATGAGATCTTTCTCGAAGCCCCGCCGGCAAAGCTCCTCTTCGAGAAAACAGCTCACTGTGATACAGCCTTCTGCTCCGGAGAACCAGGCTTGCTCATTCTGCCGGAGCCCTTCTCCTGCCAGAGAGGGTAAATAATGCAGCAAAAGCAGGAGCGGGACTCCCAGCTCTCTTGCCGCAGAGAAAATTTTTTTTCGGGAGGAGGGCTTACAAACGGAAAGGGCGAGACTGTCCAAAACAAGAATTGTTTGCATTCTATCACTCTGAAAAGGCCCGGCTTCAGCAGCCCCCTTGCCGCCGAACTCGGCGCTGACGGCGGCCTTATCCCCAGCGCTCTTGTCGAAGCTTCCGGCACTGGCGCCCTGTGCTCCTGCACTGCCGAGAACCTGAGCAGCGGCAGTGTCGCCGGAATCTCCGGTCCGGATTTCCAGTAACCGGTCCCGCACCTTCTGAGCGAACTCGGCAGGTTCTGCAGCAAGTTCTTCTCCCTCCCAGTCTGTCTCCTTCAACCCGGAAAGAAGGCGTTGGTTGTATACCGCTCCCCCCGATAGAGGAGAGGAGCTTTTTGCCGGTACCGCCAGAATGATCCGCCCGCGTGTCATGGATATAGTGTACTCAGCCCGGAGCAACAAGAGCAAGAAATTACGAGCGCGCGGTTTCTCATTCGCAGCGTGAAGCCGAACGTGCCGGAGAAACCTTGGTTTTCCGCGGGCGGGCCCGGCACACGGCCCGGCACACGCCGGTCGGTGGCTGCGTACAGTGGGCGGGCCTGCGTAAGGCAGGCGTGGCCGTCACACGCCGGGCTGTGGCTGTGCTTAGCCGGCGTGGCCGGCGCACAGTCCCTCGGGACAGGCCGATGGGGCTCGAACCGGGCCTGCAGAATCCGGCCCGAGCGGCCGGCCGTATCGCTCCAGGTTGCAGCGGCTCCCTCGCCCGTCTATAGTATAACTATTATGGAGCGCCCGCATGTTACTCTCAGCTTCGCTCAGAGTGTAGACGGAAGACTTGCAACGATTACCGGGGATTCCCAATGGATTTCCGGCCGGGCCGGGCTGAAGGCTGCTCATCGCCTCCGCCGCGACAGTGATGCAATTCTCGTCGGTTCGGGAACTGTTCTCGAGGACAACCCTCTTCTTACCTGCCGGATTCGTTCCTGCAGAGGCAGAACTCCTCTCCGGATAGTTCTGGACCGGAGACTCAGGATCCCCCTCGATTGCCGGCTTGTACAAACCTCCGGCGAGGTCCCGCTGCTCATCTACACATCGGAGGGGGCCGATCGGCAAAAACGGGCCCTCCTCGAAAATGCAGGGGTTGAAATTATTGAGCTTGAACACGGCCCTCCGGAAAAAATGGAAGCCTCACCGACAGACAGGCTGCCCGTTGAAGGAATTGAAGAAAAGGAAACCCGTACAAGGCTCCTCGCTTTGGTTCTACAAAATTTGGCAAGACGCGGAGTAAAAAACCTCATGGTTGAAGGCGGGGCTGAGATTGTTACGACCTTTCTTCGCTCAGGATTTGCCGACAAAGTTATGATTGCAATCGCCCCCATTTTTATCGGTACTGGGAAAGAGGCTGTGGGAGATCTGGAAACCGGCCTTCTCTCCGAGGCTCTCCGGCCCTCAAAATCACGGCCTCGCCGTTACAGAGATGAAATACTCTGGGAGATGGAATTCAAGCCGGCGGGAGAAGAAAATGAGTAATACCGGCACCGCACGGGTTGTCTTTTTTTCCGGCAACCGGGAAATTGAGATCCGCGAAGAACCTGTGTCCCTGAAACCCGGTCAGATCCTCGTCCAATCAGAGGCAATGGGAATAAGCCACGGTACTGAGCTTTTGGCATACCGGGGGGAACTGCCGGCAGGGATTGAGACAGACACCGGCATCAAGGCTCTAACCGGCAAGATAGACTATCCTCTCCGCTACGGGTATATGAATGCAGGCTACGACCAAGAGCAGAGACCTGTTTTTGCCTTTTATCCCCATCAGGACAGATTTGCCGCAGAACCGGATGAGCTATGGTACCTCCCTGCCGGCATGCACCCGGAGAGGGGCATCTTTCTTCCTCAGATGGAAACCGCCCTTTCGATAGTCCAGGATGCAGCCCCCCTCTTCGGGGAAACGGTACTTGTTGCAGGCCTCGGTGTGGTAGGACTATTAGTTACCCGCCTTCTTCTTCTCAACGAGGGGCTGAGGGTCATCACCCTCGAACCCGCCTCATTACGCCGGGCAGCTGCGGAAGAGGCCGGTGCTATTTCCATCGATCCCGGTTCAGCAGGGAAAACCCCGCCATCCCTTGCCGAACAAATTCTGGACAGCAACAAGGGGCGGGAGGCGGATACGGCAATTAATTTGAGTTCAACCAACAGCGGAGCACAGATCTGTCTCGACAGTCTTGTATACGAGGGCAGCCTCATCGAGGCCTCCTGGTACGGATCAAAAGAGAGCCGTCTGAAACTAGGCTCTTCCTTTCACCGGAAGCGGCTTTCCATACGTTCGAGCCAGGTCTCTACAATCGATCCGGCTCTCCGCGGCCGGTGGGACAAAAAGCGGCGTTTCGAGCTGTGCATGGACCTGCTCGATCGCATCGAGCCTGAACGGTATATAACCCATCGCTTTCCCCTTAGGGATGCGGCGGAGGCCTTCGACTTGATCGACCGTCATCCGGAAGATACCATACAGGTTGTCCTAAAACCCTAATATATCGGCAACCCTGAAGGAGCAATTATGTTTCGCGTTGGAGTAGGCGGCAATTATACGGCACGACATTTTCTGATCGGTGATTTCGGAGAAGAATCGACCCCCCATGAGCACCGTTATGATGTGCGCTGGATCCTGGAAACCGGAAAACTCGATGAGAACGGTTTCTCCGTGGATATTGCACTTCTCGAATCGATCATAGAAACGTGCCTTGACCGTTACGATGGTGTCCTCATGAACGACCTGCCCTGGTTCAAAGGAAAACAGCCGAGTGTGGAAAATACCGCGATGTTTTTAACCGAAGAAATCTTTTCCCGTCTGCAAAATGCAGAGACTGTTCCCGGCAATCTTCTTTCGAGCGAGCTTCAGGTCTTTGAGTCTCCCACTTCCTGGGCTTCCTACCGGATTGATGGGGAGGGAATTGCTCAGCTTCTCCGGCTGTAATAACGGGGTAAAATCAATACCGTTACCAGCAGCGCCGCAGCCAGGGGAATGTACAAAACCAATTGGAGAATGCCTGATTCCACCAGGGCGGCAGCCAGGAGAAACACCGCTCCGCCGGTAACAAGGAAGCCTCCGGTGCGATGGACGCGGCGCCAAACAAGCGGATTGTTCAAGGTTGCAGGCACACGTATACCCGTCCAGAAATTGGGTTTGAGTTTTCCGAGCATGTTTCCAATCACCAAAAACAGCACTCCCAAGGCCAAATGGACCATCCTGGCATCAAAGACCGCATCTTCGGTGGTACTAAACCGGAGTATCAAAAGGTGTAAAACCAAAAGCACTCCCGATACGGCAACGACGATCAGGGAGGTATAGACCTTTTCCTCTCCCATACGGGAGCGGAGAAGCAGATACAGTGCAGTAAGAACAAGCAGGACAGCCGGGGCAATGGCTATTCCGAAACTGATCCTGCTGAAACTGTCGGGAACACCGGAAACCCCGAAGTGAGTAGGCATCAAACGGTTTGTTCCGGTTCGCTCGACTGCTTCCTGCCAGGCGGAATTGCCTTCGTATCGCTGTGCCCTCTCGGCAGCTTCATCGACAAGACGGGGATAAAAACTCAGGCTCAGAAGAATCGACACCAGAAGGATGCCGATCAGGCTCGAAACAACCAGTTTATCCGCTTTGTTCATTTGCTGCCGGGTCCTTGTTCGGATTCCTGGTTCGGTTCGGATTCCTGGTTCGGTTCGGATTCCTGGTTCGGTTCATCTTCCCTTTCAACCCGGAAGAGCTCCTTCAGGCGGCTGATGTGTCGGTTGACAGTCTCGATTGCCTCTCCTGCGGCCCCTTCGACATACCGGCCTGAATCGAGCGTGTAGCGGTGCAGTTCAGCAATAGCCGTTCGGAGTCTGACCTCAGCCCGTTCCACTTCATTTTGTATCCGCTGAAGGCGCTCGAGCTCATCTTCGAGGACACGGACAGCTTCGTTGTAATCCTTGCGAACTTCCTCAGAAACAGCCTCCTCGGCTTTTCTCCGGTACTTTTCGAGCTCCTCTGCCACCCGGTCGGGACCGCGGCCTGCGAGCTGCTTGAGCCGCTGCCGCCGTTTTTCCCAGGCCGACCGAGCCTCGTTGATAAAACCATCGAGTGACTCCCCGGCCTCGGGAATACGCCGCTTGAGCGAATGAGCGATATCTCTCGCCTCGTTAAAAAAGCTCCGGGACGCTGTTTTCTCTGTTTCAAAGCTCGGTTCGGCAGGTCCCTTTCCCCCGGCAGCTTCCGCCGTACCGGGCCTCTCCTCCGATGCATCCTCTTCTTCGAAACGCTGATACTCCTCCGGCAGGTCTTCACCGGCAAGAAGGCCGGCCAAGAGCCGCTTCGACCGGTTGTACCCCGGGATCCTCACCACAATGCCGATTGTCATTGCCGCTGCCGGAATCAAAAACCAGGGAAATCCGAAATAGGTAATCAAGTTGATCACAAAGAGCAGCAGAGAAACACTGATAGTGGTAACCAAGTGAATAAAAAACGAGGAACGCTCTTTTTGCGCATCCTTCATGGGCTTGAGCCGGTCATCCGGCAGGTCCTGGACCGATTCCAGTTCTTCCACCTGCCGCTGGAGCATCAGAAACGATACGGTGTGACTCGAAATTCCGATCCCCCAACCGAAAAGAGGAAAAACGAACCAGAGGAAACCCGGAGAGGTCACGAGGTTCAATACCACGAGAAAGATATTCACTCCTACATAACTTGCCAGATGAGAAAAATATCCCCGTTTTTCCTCTACGAGCTTCTTTTTCTTTTTTGCCAGATACCCTGCGATTGTTTTCACTTTATCTCCCATAAATACTACCCCCCTGGTAAAAAAACCATACGCCCCCCTACCCCTTGAAGTCAAGCATCGGAAAAACGAGTATACTTAGATGACATGGCAAAGAAAAACCGTATCCGTTATGTGTGTTCAGTATGTGCTCATGAAGAGGCGAAGTGGCTCGGGCGCTGCCCCTCCTGCGGGAGTTGGAACACCCTCGAAGAAACCAGCATAGAGGCGGGGGGCGGCGGGGGAACCGATAGGGGAGCCGACCGAAAAACAACCGCCCGTGTACAGAGGCTCGAAAGCATCGAGGCGTCGGCGGCAAACCGCTTTTCCAGCGGGATGGAAGAACTCGACCGGGTACTTGGCGGCGGGATAATTCCCGGTTCCTCGATTTTAATCGGCGGAGAACCGGGCATCGGGAAGTCCACACTGATGCTGCAGATTGCCGGTGCCATGCAGCAGAATCTGTCGGTTCTCTATGTGACCGGTGAAGAATCGGCCGGTCACATCAAACACCGAGCCGAACGGATCGGCATCGGTTCTTCATCCCTGCATCTTTTGTGCGAAAACAACGTAGACGCCATACTTCGGTCGGCAAATAAACTGGAACCGGAAGTCCTCATCATCGATTCGATCCAAACGCTCATCTCGCCGGAAGCAGGGAACGTGCCCGGCACCGTCAATCAACTCACCTATTCCTGCTACGAGATCACCGATTGGTGCCGGGAACACGGGGCGGCGGTTTTCCTCATTGCTCATGTGACCAAGGAGGGCAGTATCGCCGGACCGAAGCTCGTCGAGCACCTGGTCGATACCGTACTGCAGTTCGAACACTCCGGTGACGAGGTGCGGTTTCTGCGGCCGCTGAAAAACCGCTTCGGGGCAGTAGAAGAAATCGGCCTTTTTCTGATGGATGGTTCCGGTCTCCACCAGCTGCCGAACCCCGCATCCCGCTTTCTCGCACGGCGCGGCTGTGAACTCCCCCCCGGCATAGCGGTGGCGGCGGTCTACGAGGGAAGCCGTGTTCTCCTCGTGGAGCTCCAGGCTCTCACGGTTCCGGCAAAGGGCGGGCTGAGCAGAATCTACTCGGACCGGATCGATTCCCGCCGGGTTTCCCGGATGGCGGCTGTTCTGGAGAAACATCTTTCTCTTCGCTTTTCGGACCAGGATATTTACGTGAATATTGCCGGAGGACTGCGCATCGACGAGGTCGGCATCGATTTCCCCCTGGCCCTGGCCCTCTACTCCGCTCGCACCGATATCTCCGTACCGAGGGACCTGGCGGCTGCAGGAGAGGTTACGCTGGCTGGAGAACTCAGATCTATTAGTCATCTGGAACGCAGGAGAAAGGCAGCGGTGGACCTGGGTTACAAAAACTTCTTCGGTCCTCCGAACCAGAAGGATTCAGAGAACAAGGGAACCCTTACCCTCAGCACAGCTGTTCAGCAGATTTTCAACCCAAAAGGCGAAGGATAAACGGAAAGGCAAGAAAGGTGCCCACGGCGCTGCCGATACTGGCAAAGAAAAAAACCAAGAGTACATGGGTAAAACGGTTCCGGAAAAAGCCCCGAAAACTCGAAATGTCATCCTGAAGATGCTCGAGATCGGAAACCCTCGGTTTTCTAAGGACCGCCTCCAAAAGCCCGGAGACAAACCCCACTCCGATCGTTGGATTCAAAGAGGTAAAAGGCGCCGAAGCAAAGGTGACCAAAATCGTGAGGGGATGGGCCAGCGCCGCCAGGGCCCCGACCGCCGAAAGGGATCCATTCACCAAAACCCACATTCCGAACATGCTTATCCCCATCTGCCAGCCGGCACGGAAAAAGCCATAGGCAAACAGCCCTGCAACCACGGCCGGAATCAACCACGGTAAAATTCTCGAAAGCTTTTTTTTCGGAGGCACCTCTCGGATATCCGCCACATCAGGCTGGACCTCTCCCCGGTCGAGCCGCTCGAGCCAGGAAACAATACCCGGGACATGTCCGGCCCCTACCACCGCCAGGATCTTATCCTCCTGCTGCTGAAAAATACTGGTCGCAAGATAGCGGTCTCGTTCGTCGATCAAGACTTCTTTTATGGAGGGAAGGAAGGCGGCGAGCTCTCCCATCATGTTCTCGAGGGCATTCTGTTTTTTCAGCTCTTCGATGTCCTCGGCCGTCAGCTCCTCTTTCTGAAAAATCGAGCCCAGAAGCGCCGACAAGAGTTTCAGCTTTCCCCAAAACCGCGTTTTTGACCAGGCCCGTTTGAGGGTTACATGGATCTCCCGGTCGGATAGGGTTACCGGGACTCCCCGCTCTGTGGCGGCACGATAGGCCTGCATCATCTCTTCGCCGGGCTTTACATCCAGTCCGCTTCCGAGCCTTCGCTGGAAAGAGGAAAGAACCAGATTCGCCAGAATCAAAAATCCCTTCCCCTCTTTGATAACCTGGTAGACATTCAGTTTGGACCAGGAATTCTCCTCGGTCAGGGACTTCAAACGCGATTCGTCGATTTCAACACAAACCCGTCCCGGTTCTTCCTCTTCGATGAGCCGCACCGCTTCATCGACACTCTCTCGGGAAACGTGGGCTGTTCCCAATAAAATAATTTCCCGGTCCTGTAGTTGTACCCGGGTTTCGCTGTCACTCATTCTGTTCCTCGTGTGTTTTCTTGTTTTCGCGTTCCGGAGCGTTTCGTATCCCCGGCTCCTGCCTCCAGGAAACGGCTTCGCAGCTGCTGGTTGCCGGGATATGCGTCGGCCGGAATGACACCGCCTCCCATATGGATGTGCCCCCCTCCCTGGCCGATGTCTCCAAGTGTCTGTTTCAAAATAATTCCTGCTGCTCGATAGGGGTCATTGCTTCGCACAGACAGGTTATATCCGTCTTCGCTCCGATAGACAAGAACCACAAAGCGGATCTCCCGCAAATTCAGGAAAAAATCCGCCAGGATGCCAGAGACCTCCTGATTGCAGGAATCCTCCAGAACCACATAGGCAAAATCACCAGAGAGCACCAGGCTGTCGAGGGCCTTCCGGAATATCCCGAGATCCTCGATGGAAAGCGCATTCTTGAGCAGGTAGCTGCCGCGGTTCCAGTCTCCTTTCTGATAGAGACGGTAGAAGGCATCAAGGTCTTGCTGTTCCACTCCCCGGGTCAGATAGGCGGTATCCATCATGATCCCCATCAGAAGGATGGAGGCAAGATTCCGCTCGAACTCAGTTCCGACCGCCGCCAGATACTCGTAAATGATCGAGGCACAGGCACCGTATTCAGTGCGTATGTCCGCATAAGGAACAGTGGGTTCCCATGGCGGAGGATGATGGTCGATCACCCCGATCACCCTTCCTCCTATGCTGCTCACATTCTTGTTGCCGAGAAAGCCGTCCACAATAATTATCTGATCTGACTCGACCACATCCACTTCTTCAAACCGCTCGAGGGGAACCTGGAAATCAACCACCGCATCCCGCAGGGACGCGCTCTGCAGAAGGCCCCCGTAACAGACAATCACCGTGTACCCGGCATCATCAAGAAGGCGGAACATGCCGAAGGCCGCAGCCACCGCATCGTGGTCCGGATAATCATGGGTCTGCACGAGAACCCTGGAATCCCGGTCGAGAAGAGAAAAAAGCTTTTCCGGTCCAAGACCGCTCAATCGTCCTCCCCGCGGTTTTCAGAATTGAGACGGGAAAGCTCCCACTCAGCAAGTTCATATTCAGGAAAACTGGGAAACGGATATTCCGTGACTTTCTTCAGATACTGTCTTCCCATGTACTCCTTTTCCTGCATGAGGGATGTTACCCCCAGGTAGAAGAGCATACGGTGGCGAAGTAGTTCGTCTTTCGCGTTGTTCACCTTTTCGGTGATGTAACCGTCGTTGCTTGTGACCATCAGGTACCGGGCCATTTCATAATAGAGTGTCTCTCTTGGGAACTTGCCCAGATAGGCCTCCAGCAGTTCCTTCGCCTGGTTTTTCTGGTCGGTTTTGAGGTAGGTAAGCCCTGCCAGCAGGACGGCTTCGTATCGCTGCCCTTCGTGCTCGAAAGCATCGAGATACCTCGCCCGGGCTTTATTCCACTCCTGCTGCATGTAATAGATCTGGGCCAGGGGAAAGTAGCTGAAATGATACTCCGGCTTCTTTTCGATAACCTCGCGATAATCATCGATAGCCGCCTCGAGGCTGCCGAGTTCCTTGTTGATGCCGGCCCGGTAGACATAGGGGTAAAAAATCTCCGGATTCAGCTCGATCGCCCGGGAAAAATCCTCACGGGCTGCTTCAGGGTGACCGGCCCTCAAACGCAGCTTTCCCCGGTCGATATAATGCCAGTAATAATCCGGGTTCATTTCGATCGCCCTGCTCAAGTCGCGGTCTGCTGCTGCCGGTTTATTGAGTGACTCGAGCACCCTGCCGCGGTCGGCATAGGGAAAGGAGATTTCCGGTTCCTGTGCGATCACCCGATCGAGATATCCTCGGGCCTTCTCAAACTCAGAATCGCGTATCTTTATGTTACCGAGGCCGGTAAGGGCGACCAGGTTGTCTTTGTCTTCCTCGAGAACACGCTGAAAGGCCTTTTCCGCCTTTTCTTTGTTTCCCTCGGTGAGTTCGAGTTCTCCCAGCGAGGCCCGAGCATCAACAAAGCTCGGGTCCGCCTCGAGGGCCTGTCCGAGTCGTTGGCGCCGAAGCTTGGTGTCTTCGTTGAGTCCGGCAATCAGGGCCAGAAAATAGTGGGCCTCCGCCTCTTGCCGAGGAGAGAGCTGCTCTCCGGCCTTTGCCGCCCCGGATTCTTCCGCTTTTTCTAAACCGGCAAGCACCTCCTCGAACAGCCGGCCGGCCTCTTCCAAACGGGCGGCATAGAAATTGAGCTTGGCCAATTCGAGCTTCGTCCGAAGAGAATCAGCATCGGAAGCCTTGGCCTCTTCGTATTTCCGAATAGCCTCTTCAGGGTTGCCGGCGGCTATGGCCGCCGAAACGGACTGATAGATATTCTCCGGTTCGGGGAGTGCAGGTTCTTTCCGTTCCGCCGGCGGGGCTTTTTCCTGCCGGCTATCAGGGCCCGCGGTACAGCCGCCGAGCAGCAGAGCGATGATCACCCCGAGAAAAACCGGGATCGCAACCAGGGGGAAAGGGCTCGGGAAAACCGTCCGATTCGACGAACGTGCACTCCCGGCAACAGATGTAGTGTCCAATAAATCGAAATCGCGTTTCATTCTCATAAGCTCCGGAGGCCATGATACCGTTTCCCCCTTCTGTTGCACAACCGCATGTGCGCTGGTACAATACAGCGCCGATGAAAAACAGCAGGATATCCCGGAAACTATTTATCATACCCGCCCTCTACATCATTATCGTAGGGGCGCTCATATATCTCCATTTTCAGCCGGAAAACGGCTTCCAGTCCTCGATCGGGAATATAACAGCCTCAGGCAGAGCCAGAGGAGCCCCAGGCAATTTTCAGGAGAACCCGAAAGAACTCTCGATAAGCCTGCCCGCTTTGTCGATGAGTTTTCAGAACGATGACGCTCTCTACGTTGAAACAGCAGACGGGGCGGGCCGATCCTTGAGCTTGACCGGCTTCACTGAGAACGAAAACGGCTTTACTCTCTCTTTCGACGAACAGCTGCAACTCAGTTTCACCTCAGGCGGAGAGGACGATAGCCGGGCAACCATTTCCATCGATGCAAATAAGGAAGTTACTACCGTCTATTTGCCCTGGCAGCCGGAAAACGGCTATGAACTCTACCAGCAGACAGGAACACCGGTATTGCACCTGACAGGACGGAGCGGGGGGCGTCTTGTCGCCCTCTCTCCCGGAGCTTCCCTTATGAAGGGACGAAATCAGATAGCCCTTCCCCTTCTTTCAACAGGACCGGCGGGAATGAGAATTACCGATTCCGATACCCGGCAGACAGCCTGGATCAGGACCTCCGGGATCGCAGAACCCGGCGAAGCGGGGGCCCGCCCCTTTAAAAGATGGTTACAACAAGCAGCCGGGGAGACCGGGGAACAAGAGTACCGGGAAACAGTAGAAAAATACATCAATGCCGCCTACCGCGGGTGGCGGGAAGAGCGCTTCAACCGGCAAGAGGGGACCTGGCAGATGCCCGGCGGGCAAAGCCGTTTCAGCGAGAAAATCCTCACTGCCACACTCGCAGAATCACTCGAACGCACTGCTTACACCACCGTACTCCGGGATATGCGCAATGCAGCCGAAGACCATCGGCAGGCGCTCAGCTCACTGTCGAATTCCTACCTGGGCAACCTGATACCGACTACCGCCGCCTTTCTCCGGCGGCAGGAAGAGAAAATCTCACAGTATAAGCGGCTTATTCGAGCGGAAGATCCTGCTCTCTTTCTCGAAGACGATCTTCTACAGAAAACCCTCAATGCAGGCGAACAGGCTCTCCTGGAACAGATTGCCGAATTTGCAGACCGGCTGGGCGGAGGACTCGAGCCGGAAAAACCCTTGCTCGCCGGGAATCTTCCTGCCTCTGAGGTTCTGCTTGGCCTTGCAAACTGCTACCTCGAGGCACGGGACCTCGATCTCGATTCTGTCGGTGTTTTCCGCCCCTTCGCAGAAATTACCGGCAGCAAGCTGGAGCATTCACTCTACCGGTTCGGCAATGAAATCTTCCTGCTGGATTCCGACCATACTATTGCTCCGTGGCTCAGTCTTCGCTTCGGCATGACTTTGCAGGCGATCGCTGCTCTACCGGACAGCCCTGCGGAGGATCCGGAATATTTTGCCTCACTCGGAAGAACTCTTGTTGTCTCCGCCCTATCGAGACAAGATGAGTACGGGTTCCTTCCCGCTGCGAAAGGAAGTGAGAAGGAATCTGAGAGAACAGCTGAATCTTCCGACAGCGGATCCCCGGCACGAAGCAGCTCCGCGGGACCTGCGGAGGTCTATCCGCTCATCTCCGGCAACAATTATTATCCGCACGCGGTCAGCCTCAACCAGGAATTGGGTCCAGGTTACTGGCTCTGGACTACTTCCAATCGGGTCAGGGTCGAAGCCGGTCCCGACAGGATTCGCCTGCGCATCAGCTTTCCTGTAGACGGCAGCCATCATTTTACACTTCACGGTATTACGGAGTTCGAAGAGATTCAAATCTTCAATATCCCCTGGAAGAGCGATCCGAACTACGAGATCTATTCTACCGGCTGGCGCTACGACAGAGAAAACGAGGCGCTTCACATCAAACTGCGGCACCGTTCACCGGAAGAGACCATTGATATCTATTTCGAGGCACCGGAGAGAGAGGGATGAATCCCTTAAACGCCGCCTTTAAACGGCTGAATGGAAAATGCAACTTCTACATTCTCCGCCACGGCCGGAGCGACGGAAACCACCGAGGTGTTATCCAGGGACAAGACGACTATCCCCTCAGCCCGGAAGGAGAGGAGCAGGCCCGGAAAGCCGGTCTCTGGTTTCGAGATAAGAATTTGAACATTATCGTCAGCTCCCCTCTCTCACGGGCGCTGCATACCGCAGAAATCATCGGTGGAGAAACGGAAACCGGCAATCCCGAAAGAAACGATAACCTGAAGGAAATCGATACCGGAATTTTCACCGGGCTCTCTTTCCAGGAATGTGCCGACATCCATCCCGACCAGTGGCGGGCCTTCAACCAGTACAGCTGGGAGGCCGTCGAGGGGGCGGAAAAAATATCCTCCCTCTACCAACGAGCCCTAACCTTCTGGGAGCATGCAATCGGACTGGCGGAGACCGGGTACAGAAACATACTGGCAGTTAGTCATGCCGGGCTCATTCAGTGGCTGATTAAAACCACTTTCGGCAGTGACGACTGGATGCCCCTGCTTCCCATGAGCAACTGCGGCATCTTTCACCTTGCCGTCGACCAAGCGGCAAACAACGCAGACGGGAGTGCCCTTCACCCCGATCACCGCTTCTATTCGAGCTGGAAACTGATCAATTATCAGGTCGATTAAAGAATATGCTTCTCTAATCCCTTCCTCCACTGCTGATAGAGCTCAGTGTATCGTTGGCTTCCCTCTTTCGAGGGCTCGATCACCTCGCGACGCCGAAAACCGACAAAGGCCTCGTCGGCCGACGAGTAGAGGGAGGCTCCGATTCCGGCGCCCCGGGCGGCACCCTGTGAGCCGTCGCTGTCATAGAGTTCCACAACCGCGCCGGTAGTATCGGCAAAGGCTCGCCGGAATACCGGACTCAAAAACATATTGGCATAGCCTGCTCTGACGGTCTCCAGCTTCATTCCCATCTCTCTCATGATCTCGAGCCCGTAATTGAGGGCAAAAACGATCCCCTCCTGTCCGGCGCGGACCAGGTGAGCGCGGGTGTGAATGTTGAAGTTGAATCCCTGAAAAAGTGCGCCGGGATCGGCGTTTTCGAGTGTGCGTTCAGCTCCATTGCCGTAGGGATAGACAAGAAGTCCTTCACTACCGGGAGAGATCTCCTCGGCCTGCCGGTTCAGTTCTTCGTAAGAGACGCTCCCGGAAGGATTGTCCGCGCATTCCTGCTTGAGCCATCGGTTGGTGATACCCGTTCCGTTTAGGCACATCAGTACGCCGTAGCGTTTTCGGTCGGGGCGATGATTGACGTGAACAAAGGTGTTCACCCGTGATTTGGAATCGTGAGCCGGGTAGTCGGCAACCCCGTATACGACACCCGATGTGCCTGCGGTCGTCGCGAGCTCTCCGGGCTCGAGGACCTTCAACGAGAGCGCGTTGTTCGGCTGATCTCCGCCGCGGTAGGAAATCAGCGTTCCCTCGCTCAGACCTGTTTCTTCCGCTGCCGAGGCCGAGAGACGGGCTTGTACGGCGAAGTTCGGCACAACCGGAGGCAGGAATTCGACGGGAAATCCGTAGTGGCTCATCAGAGAGTAGGCCGGGCCTTCCTCCATCGCATCCCAGAGGATTCCCTCGGAGAGGCCGGAAGGTGTTGTAGAAATTTCACCGGAGAGGCGGTAGGCGATATAGTCGCCGGGAAGCATGATATGAGCTATCTTGTCGAAAACGGCCGGTTCGTTTTCCTTGAGCCAGGCAAGTTTGGCAGCGGTAAAATTCCCCGGGGAATTGAGAAAATGTTCCAGGCAAAACCGCTCGCCCAGAGCAGTAAAGGCCGCCTCCCCATAGGGAACCGCACGGCTGTCGCACCAGATAATAGAGGGCCGCAACGAACGGCCGTCTTTATCCAGGACAACCAGACCATGCATCTGGTAAGAGATGCCCAGGGCTGCGACCTTGGCCAGGCTCTCTGGAGCAGCTTTCCCAATTTTCGCAATTGCCAGCTTTACATGCTCCCACCAGGTCTCGGGTTCCTGCTCAGCCCAGCCGGGTTTCTGTGCATCCATAGACAGCTCGCTGCCCTCGGGAGATGTTCCTGACGCAACCACCCCTCCGCTCTCAGCATCAAGGACACTCGCCTTGATCGACGAACTTCCGACATCAAGTCCCAGAAGATATTCTGCTCCGGCCATTTTGCCTCCTCGTTTTCGCCCGTAATCCGGGATTACCGGGAATCATTCAACCGGCAATAGGTGTAATTATAATGGGACCGGCCGGCTTTTTAAAGAGATATTACAAATCCTGGGCCTTTCCCGGTTTTATCTGCGCCCCCGAGTCCTGTCTGACCGGCAGTGCGGCAATACGGCAGAGACACAACAATAGAAGGGTAATTATTGAAAACCACACCTCCGGTCTGTACTTCAGAAACCTTTTCTGTTAGGATTCGTTATTAACAAACACGAAAAATGAAACCCTCACATCAACATATGCAGAGGGTGTTTTTATTTTCGTTCCCGGTATTGCGATTTTGTCATTTCCGGAACAATCTGCTTTTCAAGGGGGAAGAATGGAATCTACACTCCAAAAACTGGATGAGCTCAAAGGTGACCGAAGTAATGTAATCAAGGCCCTCCAGCTGATTCAGGTACATGAAGGATTTATCTCCGACACCTCTATCCGGGAGGTTGCCGAGGCTTTTTCTATGCCGGCCGTGGAGGTAGAAGGTATAGTAAGCTTTTACGCACAGTTCAAGCGCAATCAGCCCGGTAAATACATGATCTCCGTATGCGACGGCACTGCCTGCCATATCAAGGGGTCACCTCAGGTCCTCCACTGGATATCCGATGAACTCGGAATCGGTGACGAGGAAACCTCCGACGATGGTCTGTTTTCTATAGAACGGGTCGCCTGTCTCGGCTGCTGCTCGCTCGCACCGGTCATGAAGATCAATGATGAGATTTATGGGCAGCTCAACCGGAAAAAGACCATGAAGATCCTCAAGCAATACCAGAAGGAGCCGGCAAATGATTAAGCGTATCAAGGTAGGCGCCGGAAGCTGCGGCCTTGCTGCGGGAGCGGGAGCCGTCCGGGATTATCTGAAAGAACATATTACCGATATCGATATCGTGGATGTCGGCTGCATCGGCCACTGCTACGCAGAACCCATTGTCGAGGTGGAAACCGACAGCGGATCGTACTTTTTCGAGCATGTGGATGTCTCGAAGGATTTGGTCGAAAACATCCGGAATTTAGAGGGCCCCTCCGACTTTCTCGGCCGGCCCTCCCGGAAAGACCAGGAACACATCAAGGTTACCGCCCTGGCCGGACACATAGACCCCGAGTCCATCGACGAGTACATCGCCAACGGAGGCTACAGCGGATTGGAAAAGGCCCTCTCCATGAAACCCGGCGACGTGGTGGAGGAAGTCAAAAAATCCGGTCTCCGCGGACGCGGCGGCGGCGGTTTTCCCACCGGCCTCAAGTGGAGCTTTCTGGCCGGCAAAGATGCGGACCAGAAAATTCTGATCTGCAACGCCGACGAAGGCGACCCCGGAGCCTTTATGGACCGTTCGATGATGGAATCGGTTCCCCACCAGCTCCTCGAGGGCATGCTTATCGGCGCCTGGGCAATGGGGGCAACCCAGTTGTTCATCTATATCCGTGCTGAATACCCCCTGGCCGTAAAGCACCTCACCACCGCTATCGAACAGGTCAAAAAGCGGGGCCTCAATAAGATCGGCGACAGAAGTGTCGATTTCAACCTGAAAGAGGGAGCGGGTGCCTTCGTTTGCGGAGAAGAAACCGCCCTCATTCATTCTCTCGAAGGGAAACGGGGGAATCCCCGCTACCGCCCGCCCTTTCCAACAGACTACGGTTTCAAGGGCTACCCCAGCCTGATAAACAACGTCGAAACATTTTCAAACATCCCCCTCCTGGTCCGTGAAGGAGGCGAAACCTTCGCTTCGGTGGGTACCGAAAAAAGCAAGGGCACAAAACTCTTCGCTCTGGCAGGAGACGTACAGTATCCCGGCCTGGTCGAGGTTCCAATGGGAATCACTATCGGCGAGATCATCTACGATATCGGCGGTGCAGAAGAGGGATCAGTCAAAGCCGTTCAGATCGGCGGCCCCTCCGGCGGTTGTATTCCGGCAGAACTCTTCGATACCCCGGTGGATTACGATTCGCTCCGGCAGCTCGGAGCAATCATGGGATCGGGAGGCCTGATCGCCATCGGCAACAACCGTTGTATGGTCGAGACAGCGCGGTTTTTCCTCGAGTTCACCACCCGGGAAAGCTGCGGCAAGTGCACCTTCTGCCGGGTAGGAACCAAACGGATGCTCGAAACCCTCGAAAAGATTACCGGGGGGAACGGCACCGAGGAAGACATCGCCTTCCTCTCCGACATAGCCCCGAAAATCATAAAGGGATCTCTCTGCGGATTGGGCCAGACAGCGCCGAACCCGGTACTGACTACTCTGCGCTACTTCGAGAACGAATATCTCGCCCATGTCCGAGACAAGCAGTGTCCGGCTTTGCAATGTGACGCGCTGGTGGACCTCAAACTCGACAAGGAGAAATGCATCGAGTGCAATCTCTGCATCAAGAACTGTCCGGTAAACGCAATTTCCGATGACTACATCATCGACAACGATACATGTACCAGGTGTAACACCTGCATCGAGTTGTGCCCGGTAAACGCAATCGAACGTGTGAACCAAGGAGTGAAAAGTGTCTGATACTCAGGTACAGAAAAAGATACAGATCACAATAGACAACAAGGAAATCACTGCCGAAGAGGGCAAAACCATCCTCGAAGTGGCAAGCAACAACGGGATCAAGATCCCCACCCTCTGTCATAACGGCAAGGTGAGCAAGACCACCTCCTGTTTTGTCTGTATGGTGAAGGATACCAAATCCGGGAAATTTCTCCCCAGCTGCTCATCCCTGGCCGTCGACGGCATGGTGGTCGAATCGGACACCGACGAGGTTTCCGACATGCGCCAAACCGCCTTGAATCTCCTGCTCTCCGAGCACAGCGGCGACTGCGAAGCCCCATGTACCATC
Organism: Spirochaetales bacterium; assembly: GCA_021736255.1. Classification (GTDB taxonomy): domain Bacteria; phylum Spirochaetota; class Spirochaetia; order JAIPGG01; family JAIPGG01; genus JAIPGG01. The sequence continues at coordinate 24,653 of JAIPGG010000021.1, forward strand.
GCATGCCCGGCCCACGCCAATGTCGAAGAGTATGTCCGGGCCGGAAGAGAGGGAAAATTCCTCGAGTCGCTGAAGATCATCAAAGAACGGATTCCCCTGCCCCTCTCGATCAGCCGGATCTGCCCGCGGTTTTGCGAGCAGGACTGCCGGCGCAATACCTACGACGGGGAGGCGGTTGCCATTAACGATTTCAAGCGTATCAGCGGCGACCTGCACTATGTAGATTATGTCGAGGATCTCCCGGAATTGAACGGCAAAAAAGTGGCCGTTGTCGGTGCCGGCCCTGCCGGATATTCGACAGCCTATTTCCTTCGGAAAGAGGGAATCGCTTCCGACCTCTTCGACAAACAACCCGAGCCCGGCGGAATGCTGCGCTACGGCATCCCTGAATACCGGCTGCCCAAAAAAATCCTCGACACCGAACTCGCCCATTTCGAGAAACTCGGCGGGATCAGCGTCACCTGCAACACCGAACTCGGCAAAGGCATCCGGCTGGAAACCCTCAAGAAGGATTACGATGCGGTAGTGGTTGCCGTTGGAAGCTGGAAATCCAGCTCAATGCGCGCCGAAGGCGAAGAGCATGCCGAAGGCGGTATCGGCTGGCTCGAGAAGATCGCCCTGGCTGGCTGGACCGGCGAAAACCCCGGGAAGACCATCGTCATCGGCGGCGGGGATGTAGCTATGGACTGCGTGCGGACATCCCTCCGGCTCGGCAGCCGGGACGTGTCCTGTTTCTACCGGCGAACGGAAAATGAAATGCCCGCCACGCCGATTGAAGTCGAAGAAGCCAAAGAAGAGGGCGTCCACTTCGAGTTTCTCACCTCTCCGGTTAAACTCCGGGAGGAGAACGGCAAAAAGATTATGACCTGCATCCGCATGGAACTCGGCGAACCGGATGCATCCGGCAGACGGCGCCCGGTCCCGGTCGAAGGATCGGAGTACGATGTGGAAGCCGACACCATCATTGCCGCCATCGGTCAGAAAACAACCATTCCCGAGGGAATCCCCACAAACAAATGGGGCGAGGTCGAAACCGACGGCAAAACCTTCCGGGTCGAGGATAACGTCTTCTCCACCGGAGACTGTCAGACTGGGCCTGCAACTGTTGTAGAATCGGTAGCCGGGGCACGCCTGACGGCACAAAGCATCGCAGCCTCCTTCAACGGCACCAAGATCACCGAGGAACCCGACTTCAACGTCTCCCGCGGTCACTGGCAGCAGCTGCGCAAAGACGATCTGGTCTTTCTTAAACAGCCCGCAGAACAGCCGAGAACCGAGCAACGCAAGATTCCCATGGACCAGCGCCTTTCCACCATGAACGAGGTCTGGTACACCTTTACCAAAGAAGAGATCATGAAAGAAGGGGAACGGTGTCTCGAGTGCAGCTGCACCGACAAAGGCGAGTGTAAGCTCAAGGAGCACTCGGAAACATACGGCGCACAGCCCGATGCAATCGGCGGTGAAAAGCTCAAGTTCGATTATGACACCCGCCATCCCGAGATCATCATGGATCCGGGCAAGTGTATCAAGTGCGGAATCTGTGTAAAAACCTGCAGAGAGATCATCAACAAATCCCTGCTCGATTTCAAATTCCGAGGATACGGAGTCCGGATCGGCACCGCTTTCGGAGAACCTCTTCCACAGAGCTGCCGCGACTGCGGTGAGTGTATCGAGGCTTGTCCAGTAGGAGCCCTGGGCTGGCGGATCAAAAAGTAGCCTGAACCGGTCTGCCGCTTCAGGATCATCTAATCAGAGAAAATCTTTCGAGGCTGTCTCCACGATCGGGGGCAGCCTTTTTTTATGCTATCAGACCCATTCGGCACGATTCCCGCCGTTCTCCCTCGCTTTCTGTAAAGCGGAACCGGCACGGGAAATGATGCTTTCCGATGTATCCTTCTTTCGAAATTCAGTAATACCAAAGCTCGCCGTCTGCACCCCCACAAAGTCGAAGGCGCGCTCTGCCAGGTTGCTGCGAAGATGCTCTACTACCGTCTTCGCCTCTTCCAGTCCGGATTCCTGACAGATAATGATGAACTGCTCCCCTCCCCACCGTCCGAGTATATCCGTTTTCCGGACACGTTCAGTAAGCAGTTCTGCAAAATCCTTGAGCAGCCTGTCTCCGGCCAGATGGCCCTGTTCCTCGTATATCGATTTTCCATTGTCCAGATCAATCAGAATCAGGGTGAGATTGTTCTCGTATCGCTGGGAGCGCTGGACTTCCCGTTCGAGTATCTCATCTATCTTCAAGGGATTATAAAGGCCGGTGAGATTGTCGATAGTCACCATCTTGCTGATGTAATCTACAGCTCTGTTGAGCTGAGAGGTTTTCTGATCCACGAGATGCTGTAATATTCGGTTTTGCTCCGCCATCTTCTTGTCTTCGGATCCTTCATTCGTCAAAGGCACAACAGCGGGAAGGGAAATGTGGATCTGCTCTATGAACCAGCCTTCCTCAGACCCCGTCCACACAAGGGAGATGCGAATGGTGTTCTGCTTTTTCCCTTCCTCCTGATAAGCAGGTTCGTTTTTTAATTCACAAAGCACCAGACCTGCTTGATCCGTTATCACCGAGATATCCAAGGTAATTATTTCATATTTAAACGGCTCCGGTTCTCGAGAGATATCCCCGGCTATCAGCTTTTCGATATCTTTATAGGTACGGCCGGTTTCCTCCAGACCCGCTCCAAAACCATGTGCAGATGAACGAAACAGGCCCATAGTATTTTCATAATCTCTTTCTACAAAAAAGGTTTCGAGAAAACTGATAAATGCAGCATGCAGCTGTTCAGAGACTTTTTTACTCGGCATCTCTCTGATCCCCCATATACTCGATCGTATTATTAGCTGATGATTTTTTTCTTCTCTCCCTGTCAATTATCGTATATAACGGCAAAATTACAAGCTCATTTCGGGAGAGTGCTCCGGCACCACCCCTCAGGCCAAATCCGGGGGGCCGGTGATCTTGGCTGTAAGGATACGCTCGAGAAAGAGCTCCGCTCCGTCGGCAGCCCGGGTTATGCTGTCCTCGCTGTGAAGCTGGGGCCGGTTTTCACTCGTTCCGGCAGCCTTCGCATCCTCGAGAATCTGTTCCTGCAGGGCTGCCCGCCCATAACGATCAGCTTCATCGAGCTCGGAAAATTCCGGGGCCTCGGCAAGACCGTGGATTCGGAAGGTCCCTTCAACTGTGGGAATGATACTCAACTTTCCGGAAACGGTAATGAAGGAGGTGATCGCCCCAACGGCGTTTGCCACATCGGCGTATTCAGGAACAATAATTTCGGCAGAAACCTTTTCCGGAATTTCCTCGAGAAAGAAGTTTACCGGAGCCCCCAAGCCGATTACGGGATGATGGAATTCAGCGGCAAGCCGGAAACGCCTGCTGCCCCCCGACAATATGTTTTCCATCACTGCGGCACAGGCGGGACAACTCTCGACTTCATCAGAGTGCCCGTCCACCTCCAACTCGCTCTTCATGAGCTCTACTATCAACCTGTCCCGGATCCGTTGGAAAACAAGGCGTGAGAACTCCTCGGAGGAGTACCCCGTCCGGCCGCTTACGATCTCGATAAAAACAGCCGCACTCTGCCGTTCCCAGAGGTTCATCCTTCCCGAGGCATGGAGAATATCGGTAGGAGTAAGTCCGCAGCGCTGCAAGAGCTGCATATCCTCCAGGCGCCGGGTCTGCAGCATCATCCAGTGATCGACACCGGTCCGTCCGGCCAGTTCCAGTAGACTTGCCGGTTCGTCTTCGAGCGCCTCCAGTATCCGTTTATCATTGTCGGTAAGCTGTATCCGGCGGCTGCCGCTTGTTTGAGCGGTGCTATTTTGTGATTTTTCCGTAAGGGCCAAAAATTCCAGCGGTTCGGTAGTATTGAGGGTATAGTCGATCCGTTTTTTTAGATAATCAAGAGACTCCTGCAGGTCATAACGGGCAGCAAGCCAGGAAATCGGAGCTACCCGTTTCGGCCCGATGTGAAACTTCTGCCCTTCCACAAGTATTTCGCTGTCTCCCCCCAGACCTACCGTCCGCATATCGAGTGCCTGCACGTGGGTCTGCCTGCCGCCGACCCTCGCCCCGCCGGGATTTACTTCGACTCTGCCTTCGGTTATACAGCCGATATCGGAGGTGGTGCCTCCGACATCCACAACCGTAGCCTCTTCAGCGCCGGTTAGAAACCTCGCTCCGGCGATACTTGCCGCAGGCCCGGAAAGGATTGTCTCAATCGGTCTGCTGCGGGCCATCTCTGCACTCATCAGAGATCCGTCTCCCTTTACCACCATGACCGGCGCCTCGATACCGAATCCCTTCAGGGACCGGTCCACATCCGACAGGAAAGTCTCGAGCAGCGGAATGATCCGGGCGTTGAGAACCGCCGTATGGGCCCGCACATAGAAGTTCAACAAGTCAGAGAGCTCGTGACCGCAGCAGACGTAGAGACCGGTCTCTTCGGTAATGATCTTTTTAACAGCGAGCTCGTGGGTCGGGTTGACCGAACCGGCATACCCGGAAACAGCAAAGACCTCGACCCCGCCTTTCTCCGCCATCTTGCGAACGGTCCGTCGCACCTCTTCGGTATCGAGAGGCTCGGTTTCTTCTCCGGAGATAGCCAGCCTGCCCGAGAGAATGGCCGTAGGCTCATGATCTATCAACTCCGGATCGTAGAGGCCTGAGGGCATCAGCAGGAGCCCTACCCGCTGCCCGTAACCCTCTACAATAGCGTTGGTCGCCAGGGTTGTTGAAACCGATACCAGCTCTACACGGCCCAGGAGAGACCGGTCCAGCCCGCTGACCGATTCCTCGATCCCGACGGTATAATCCCAGCGGGTCGTCAAGCCCTTGGCCTTGGACAGCACCTTCTGTGAATGAAAATCATAGACCGCAGAATCGGTATAGGTCCCGCCTGCGTCGATGCCGAGGCCGTAACGGCGCCGGCGGCCGTGTTCCGATGTTGGGGTCTGGGATGCCGGGGTCTGGGATGCCGGAGTTTGGGGTGGAGTTTCAACGGCCGGGGTCTGGGCGGGCGCCGCCGCGGCCTCGGAATCTGCAGCCGGGGCCTGTGTCTGGGCGGCCGCACCCTGTGTCTGTGAGGCCGGGGGCGGGGCCGCGGTTTCAGGACCTGCAGGCGGGGCTTGGGAGGCCTGTGTCTGGGCGGGCGCCGCCGCGGCCTCGGAATCTGCAGCCGGGGCCTGTGTCTGGGCGGGTGAAGCGGCCGGGGCATCTTCCCGCTTCCATACCGGCACAGCGATAAGCCCTCGGCCCCTGGAATCGTATTCGGTGCTGTGTTCACGGGGAACAAAAAGGATCTCTGCGGTGGTCTCATCCTCAGTCAAAAGGAGTTTTAAAAGACGGTGGGTCCCCTCCAGCCGCTGGAACTCCCAGTCGAATTCCCTTGCCAAATCTCGGGCATAGGATTCATATTTTTCTGCCTCGCCGGTACCGGTATCAATAAAAGCAGCGCGAGAGTAATTCTTCTGCCAGGAATTGTAAAACCGGATGATTTCTCGGGCATTCTGCTCACCGTACTTCTTCTTGTAGTAGTCGAAATCCGCCCTGCGAAGAGCCTCGTCCATCGATCGGGCCTTGCTTTTATAACCACCCTGGGGGCCCACCTGCTCCTCGAACCATCCGCCTGCAATGTAGTAGGTTCCCGGTTTTGCCTTGAACTCCCGGCGGTAGAGCTCGTCCGATCCCAGAAAGAGAGCGATACAGTCGTGCACCCGGGGGATCGTCAGGGGCACATTCCGTGCCTTCAGGCCTACCGTCCCCCTGCCGCAAACACCGTATCCCACGGCAATACGGCTGTATTCTCCGGATGCGGAGGCCTCGTCGATTCGCGTCTGCAACTCATCCCGCAACTGATTCGGGACCTCGTGGAGCCCCCCGTCCAGGTACTCGGTCTCGACATCCACAGGAAGGTTTTCCAGCATTGATTCAAGATCGAGGCGAAGCACTCCGCAGGCAATGATGAGGACCCGTTCTCCGGTCGATTCGGTTTTTGCTTTCATATATGCTCCCATTTGTAAAACACTCCGCCGGTTTTGTACAGCAGGAAACAGGACGATCAGGGGTTTTGGGCTTGGCCGGAGCGGTCCGGGTTATTGAGACAGGCCGGAGGATCGGGGAGGATCGGGGTGATCGGAGCGATCGGTGAGCAGTTCAAGAATAGTATCGATAGACCAGAGAATTGTTTCCACTTTCTCCTCACTCATGGTATCGAGTCCGTTAACAAAATTTTCCTGTATCGGCGGAGGGGTGTTCTGGAGAAACTGTACACCCTCTTCGGTAATTATCAGGTCTATTCGGCGGCGGTCCTTGGAGGTTCGGGTGCGCTGAACGAGCTTCTGCCGCTCGAGACGGTCGACGATACCGGTAACGGTGCTGTTATTGAGTGAAACGATCCGGGTGAGCTCACTAAAGGATATGGGTCCGTGTTCGTATATCTCCCGCAGCGTGATGATCTGGGGAACGGTAATATAGTGTTTTTCCTGTAGGTATTTGGAATGTTTATCCAGCTCGTGAGCTATCTGCCGCAGACGCTTGGTGATTCTGATAAAAAGGGGATCGAGCAGATCGTCATCATATTTCTGCTTTATTTCCCTGCTGGCCTGGATCGGTGATTTTTCATGGGCCTGAGGCATGTTATCACCCGATGATGTAAGTTCATCTGCAGATTTGCCGGGTTTTATATTACGGCTCGATGAAGCTTCATGTCTGTTGCCGGATTCATGATTGCTTACGGATGAATACATCCGGGGAGGCTGTTTGTCGTCTTCGATACGTTTCTGCATCTACAGAGCTCCACGTTTCATAGTGAACGGTTGATACCGGCCCTGCCATTCAGATCTACTGATCCTATGTACATTATACTTTTCATATAAAATTCTTTTTTAGTCAATACATTTCTTCTTGGTACAACAACAAGTTCTGATAGAAAAAACCCCGAGTTTTAAAATCGGGCCTTTTTGATCCGATTGAATCGGCAAAGTCGTCATTGGATTTCCCCTGGTTTTCTGAGTTTTTTACTGGTATCCCGCTATATTCGAATAAACTGCCTTGACAGAATATGTTTTCTATGTAGATAATTCGTGTTGAAAACATTTGTAGATGAAATTTTCTTCTACAAGGCTTTATTTTTGATAAGAATACGAAAACAATGAATTTCTGGAGGTTCTACTATGAGCAGCGAGTTTCTTTTTACGTCTGAATCGGTCAGTGAGGGGCATCCCGACAAACTTGCCGATCAAATCTCTGATGCGGTCCTCGATGCCTGTCTTGCAGAGGATTCCGATTCACGGGTTGCCTGTGAAACCTTTACTACCACCGGCATGGTGCTTTTAGGGGGAGAGATCACAACAGAGGCGGTTCTGAATTACCAGGATATAGCACGGAATGTCGTGGAAGAGGCCGGGTACACGGATCCGGAATACGGCCTCGATGCTTCGAGCATGGCCGTGATGAACACCATCCACTCACAGAGTCCGGATATTTCTCAGGGAGTAAGCGACGGAGAAGGCCTTTTCCAGGAACAGGGCGCCGGCGATCAGGGCATGATGTTCGGCTATGCATGCAATGAGAGCAGTAATCTCATGCCGCTGCCCATCTCTCTTGCGCACAAGGTTCTAGCTCATGCGGCGGAAGTAAGGAAGGACAAGAAGATTCCCTGGCTTCGCCCGGATGCCAAGAGCCAGATAACCGTCGAATACCAGGATGACCGTCCGAAGCGCATCAATACCGTGGTAGTGAGTCATCAGCACGACGAGGACATCAAGCGTGCAGAATACGAAAAGACCATTATCCGCGATATCATCTCTCCGGTTCTGGACGAAACAGGCCTCGTCGATGAGAAAACCCAGTATTATGTGAATCCAACCGGCCGGTTTGTCGTAGGCGGACCTCATGGCGATGCCGGACTCACCGGAAGGAAAATCATTGTCGACACCTACGGAGGAATGGGCCGTCACGGCGGCGGTGCTTTTTCCGGCAAGGACCCCAGCAAGGTAGACCGCTCCGCCGCTTATATGGCACGTTACGTGGCCAAAAACATTGTCGCCGCAGGACTTGCGGAACGAGCGGAGGTAGGCCTTTCCTATGCCATCGGTGTTCCCTTCCCGATTTCTATTCGTGTGGACACATTTGGAACCGGTATCGTTCCCGAGACGAAAATCGAAGACGCAGTCAGCGATATTTTCGACCTTTCTCCCGCCGGGATCATCAGAACACTCGATCTCAAGCGTCCTATTTACCGAAAGACCACGACCTATGGGCACTTCGGACGGGAGATACCCGAACTCACCTGGGAGAACACCGACAAGGCAGATGAGCTGAAATCACTGGCCGGATCCGGATCGGCCCGGGTACTCGAAAAGGAACTCGTATGAGTATGAGCGGGAAGAAGATAGCGGTCTACGGAATCGGGAATCCGCTGATCGATGTACAGGCGAACTGCAGCGAAGAGGAGATCCGGGACTTCGGCCTCGAGAAGGGTACCATGCACCTCATTGATTCGCCGCGGAACCGGGAACTCCTGCAGACT
>JAIPGG010000022.1 GCA_021736255.1 Spirochaetales bacterium
CGCCGCCCTGGAAGAGCGGTTTTAAACCACCAGCCGGGGGCCGAAAGGCCGGCAGGCTTTTCGCCCTCCGGTGAAAGTATATGCCCTTCCGAAGTTCAACAATTCTCGAAATTATCGCAGGGAGGCGTCCACTCATCGATGTTGCGGAGTATCCTGGGGACCAGAGCAAATTCCTTCACCTTTACTCCCTCGATTCCGGGCAATACCCGTCGGAGAAACTCGTACATTTCTTCGCTGGTCTTGAACCGCGCTTCGAGAGATAGATCGTTTGTTCCCTGACCGTAAGCGATGTAGCTTATCTGGGAAAAACCGAGTAGCTGATCGAGAATGTCCTCCTCTTTTTCCTGCTCGATGTCGAGAAATATATCAACAGCTATTCCGTATCCGAATGCAGTTGGTTCGACGACAAAGGTTGCCCTTCCCACCCCCATCTCTATGAGCCGGTCTATACGCTTACGGACAGTCCGTTCCTTTTCCTCCAGCAGGCGTGCCATTTTCGATGCGGACATCCTCGCATCCTGATGAAGAGCATTTATTATTCTATAATCAAGTTTATCAAATAAAGTCAGCGACTTCTTCCGCGCCATTTATTCAATCTCTCCCTCCCGCTGCTTTGCCCAGCGGCCGGCTTACAATAGACGAGTAGTGCTTTTACTTTTCCGTCCCGCTCTAGGGTGCTTGCACACGGGGAAAAACGACCCGAAAACAGCTTCCCCTCCCGGGCTCGCTCTCTACCTCGACGGACCCGCCATGGAGCTGAACGATGTGTCGTACAATAGCCAATCCCAGCCCAGTCCCGCCGACATTCACACTTCTTGTCTTATCTACCCGGTAAAAGCGTTCGAAGATCCGGTTTTGAAACTTCTCCGGTATTCCGATACCGGTATCGGTAATCATAATCACTGCCTCGTTCTCATACTCGGAAAGCTCTATATCCACCTTTCCGCCAGGCCGATTGTATTTTACCGCATTGTCGACAAGATTGCCGATCACCTGCCCCAGCAGACGGGGATTTCCGTAAACCATAACCGATGTATCGAGATGCTGCTCGATCTTGATATTCGCTTTTTCAGCTGCAGCAACAGCGGTTCCGATACTCGTTGTAACAATCTCGTGCAGGGGGTGTATCTCGAAATCAATTTCCGCAGCTGCCCCTTCCTCCTCGAGGCTGGATAATTTGAAAAGATCATCGATAATATTGATGAGCCTGTCGGTATGCTTTTTGATAATATCAAAAAAGGAATTCGTCTGCTCGTCGTAGGATTCGCTGTCTTCCTTCAAGGTTTCAACAAATCCTTTGATCAGGGTGATCGGTGTTTTGAGCTCATGGGAAACATTGGCAACAAAATCCTTCCGGACCTTCTCCAAGTGTTTCTGCAGAGTAACATCATCCAGCAAAAGTACAAAGCGCCGTTCGCTTTGAGGCTTATGGGGATTTATGCAACCCCCTGTTACTGAAATGTAGCGGCTCCGCTCCTCTCCCCAGCGAATCACCCCTTGCACAGCTTCCCGGTTTTCGATGACTTCTGAAAAAAAATCATCCATCTCGGTGTTGCGCATGAGTTCGAGCAGGGTTTTTCCTTCATAATCTATAGCTCCGACCGGGATCATTTTGGTTCCCGCATTATTGGTTCGCAGCAGGCGCCGGTTTGCATCAAAAAGAAATACCGGCAAAGTCAAGGTTTCGAAAGCCGCCTCGTACTCGGTACGCTGTTTCCTTTCTTCTTCGATATGTTCTTCGAGATCTCGGGTTTTCCGGTTCACCCATTCCCCGATCTCTTGAAGTTCATCACGTATGGGCCTGCGGAAGTGCTCCGAGGACAGACTCCGCCCAATTGCCGAAGAGAGTGAGTACACTGCTGCGATCATTCTTCTGGTAAAAAATATTGCCCCCAAAAAAAGGGGAACGAGAAAAGCAACAAACAGGAGAAACAATCGCAGAACCAAACCCTCGAAATAGACGGCCACGTCCGGGACTTTTTGAAAGAGAAAGACCGTACCCCCAAAACCCGTGTCGCCTAGAGAGACGGAGCTTTCCGTTTCATCAGTTGGTGCCTCCTTGTTGCCGGATGCCGTATTTTTGCCGGGCACCGCCTTTTTGCCGGCGAGGTCCAGAGACAAAACCAGCACCTGCATTTGCCGGCCCTCCAGGAGAGTCGGCGAGGAAAAGCTTCTGTCCTCCAGCTGCTGAAGCTCGGGAATTCCGTCAAAGACAACTTCTCCGGAAGCATCAACGAAACGAAGCGCCTCTTCCTCCATCGACAAGAGTGAGGCGAGCTCAACAAGCCGTTTATTTCCTTCGCTTGCCGCTTCTCTCATCAATGGACGAAGATGTCCGGCCCTGTTCACCAGCTCCCGCTGCTTACCCTGCAGCAAAGACCGTTCGAGAAGGGTATGAATAATCGGAATGGAAACAACAAGAAGCACTGCTAATAGCGAGAATATAAAAATAAAAATTTTTCGAATATCCGAACGCACATCGATACTGTATAGAAAAACCGGACGGGAAGCAAGAAACCTTCCCGCCCGGCAGTATAAGCAAAATCTTACCGGAGAGAATCAGCCGACCATTTCGGCAACATCCGACTCAGCATCTTCGATTGGTTTCAGGTCGAACAAGTCGACCAGGACGGACGTTACATTCGGCGAGAGAAAAGCCGGCAAGGTCGGGCCCAGACGAATATGCTTTACTCCCAATGAGAGAAGAGCCAAAAGGACTGCCACTGCCTTCTGTTCATACCAGGCTATATCGTAGGCAATCGGCAACTCATTCACATCATCAAAACCGAAAACCTCTTTGAGTTTGAGGGCTATCACGGCCAACGAGTATGAATCGTTACACTGACCGGCATCGAGAACCCGGGGTATGCCGCCGATGTCGCCGAGTGGGAGCTTGTTGTAACGAAACTTCGCGCATCCGGCGGTGAGGATCACCGTATCCTCGGGCAGGGTTTTTGCCACCTCGGTGTAGTATTCCCGGCTCTTGTGACGACCGTCACAACCGGCCATAACTACAAACTTCTTGATAGCTCCGCTCTGAACCGCTTCGACCACCTTGTCCGCAAGTTTCATTACCTGTTCATGTGCGAAACCGCCGACAATGCTTCCCTTTTCGAGCTCCTTCGGGGAATTGCAGCCCTTGGCCATCTCGATGAGCTCGGAAAAATCTTTCTTACCTCCGTCGGGACGGTCTTCAATGTGCTTCACTTCCGGGTATCCTGCCACCCCTGTTGTAAAGATCCGATCCTTGTACGAATCCTTGACCGGAGTAATACAGTTGGTGGTCATCAGGACAGGCCCGCCGAAGGCCTCGAATTCCTCATTCTGTTTCCACCAGGCGTTCCCGTAGTTTCCCACGAAATGGTCGTACTTCTTGAAAGCGGGATAATAGTTTGCCGGGAGCATCTCGCTGTGGGTGTAAACATCTATGCCGGTCCCTTCAGTCTGTTCCAGAAGCTCCTCCATGTCCTTCAGATCATGTCCCGAGATAAGGATCCCCGGGTTGTTCCGGACACCGATATTCACCTCGGTTATTTCAGGATTGCCGTAGGTTTCGGTGTTTGCCCGGTCGAGAAGTGCCATAGTCGTAACGGCGGTCTCGCCGGTCTCCAGGACCAGAGATTTCAGTTCATCAACCGAGAGGTCGCGGGTTGTTGCAGAAAGCCCCTTGATTAAAAATCGGTAGATTACCGGGTCTTCATAGCCGAGGACCTCTGCATGATGGGCATAGGCAGACAGCCCCTTCATCCCGTAAACAGCCAGCTCGCGCAGAGAGCGAATATCTTCATTGTCGCAGGCAAGAACTCCCACCTCGCCGGCTTTGTCCTCGAAAGATTCCCTGTTTCCCTTCCAGGTAACTGAATCGTGCATCCCGGACGTATCAATATCGAACCGCTTTTTGAGAGAATCGCGGAAAGCAATCCCCTTTTCGACGTATTCGGTAAAATCCTGGGTTTGAAAATTCGCATTGGTGATCGTGGCAAACAGTACCTGGGTAATAAACCGGCCGATCTCGTTCAGTTCTTTCTCCTCCGGGTCCCCGGCCTCTCCGGTCAACGCAATACCCTTGAGGATATATATCGCAAGATCCTGCATTCCGGCTGTTTCCGCAGTTTTTCCGCATACTCCACGGGTGGTACAGCCGGTACTTTTTGCCGCTTCCTGACATTGAAAACAGAACATATCCACTTGTAGTTCCTCCTTCCTTTGTTATGTGTTTATGTCAGGTTACTACCCAACAGGATAAAAGGCCGTAACAGATGCAACAAAAGCTCACTTTTTTCTTACGGTATTCGATGCTACACTCCTGTTATGCAGCCTGATCTTTCCGATATCACCTCGCTCAAACATACCACCCTCTTTGCCGACTTCGAACTTCCCCGTCTTCATAACCTCGTACTCAAGTACCCCCCGCGGATATGGGAGTATCCCGAGGGGAAAGTGATTTTCCTACGCGGAGACCCGTACGAAGAACCTGCTATTCTCCTCCGCGGCAAACTGGATACGGAAATAACCGACTTGGAAGGCACCAACCTTATGGTAGAACGGCTCGAAGCCCCGGAAGTCGTAGGTCTTGCCGTACTCTTTTCCGAGACCAGGCGCTTGCCGGTCACGGTTAGTTCTGCTACCGCCTGCAGACTTGCCGTTTTCAGCCGGGACCAGCTCGTTTCAATTATGAAAGAGGAACCGGCGATCACCATGCGCGTTCTCCAGGATGCCGGAGACAGAATACTCTTTCTGGCGGAAAAAATCCGCTTTTTACATTTCGGCACGATCCGGCAAAAGATCGCCGCATATCTCCTCGATCAGCTTTCCCTTCAACACGGCGGGCAGCAGTCCATACGCCAGAAGGGGGCCATTACCCTAGAACTCGGCTACAACCGGGAAGAAATGGCGGATCTCTTCGGGGTGAGCCGGCCCTCCCTTTCCCGCTGTTTTTCAGAGCTCAAAGAATCAGGTATCCTCTCTTTTTCGGGGAAAAGGGTGAGAATCACCGAAGTCGACCCGCTCAAAGCGATGCTTCAGCAGGATTGAAATCGAACTCCTGGCTTTCTTAGTCTTGTCGAAAACTCCCTAATATAGTACTTTATGCATATGCACCCTCTTAAATCTATTCTTCAAGCAGAAAAGGTTGATATTGTTCTCGATGTGGCAACAGGGAGCGGCAAGTTTATCCCCCTCCTCTCGAACAGCTTCGCCTCATGGAAAGAAATAATCGGGATCGACGCAAGAGAAAAAGTACTCAACAGCGCCCGACAAAATGTTGATACCAAAGGGGTGCGTTTTATAACCGCCTCTGCCGATAGACTCCCCTTCGACACAGAAACCGTATCCTCCTCGGCCCTCTCGAATTCCCTCCATCATCTGGAAAACCCCCGAACTTCTCTCGAAGAGATGTACCGGGTCCTCTGTCCGGGCGGAATCATGATCATTAACGAGATGTTCACGGATATAGCCAACAAGAAGCAAGAGACCTTTCTTCAGTTTCACCAGATCGTCACACGAACCGACCAAATGCGAGGAGAATATCATGTTGATCTGTACAATCGTGACCAGATACTCGAACTGATAACAGAAATTCCGGCAGAGCCGGAGCACACTGTTATCTACAACGAGGATGATCCCGACTACCTCGAACGCCCCGACCCGGAAGATTTCAAGGTACAGCTCACAGGCAAAATAAAACCTTTCAAGGGCTCATCGGAATACGCCGAACTCGAAGAGGCGGTGGCTTCGGTTACCAGCAGAATGGATACCATCGGCATCCAAAAACCAAGCGAACTCATTGTCGTCCTTCGGAAGCCGGAATAAGCTCGTGATTTTTGCTTTTCCCTGTACGCTGAAACAACGTTCACACAATCTTCACCCAGACACCTTTTTAACAACACAATTTCATCGTAAACTTTGATTATGAAAGCACGGATTTTCGTCGTCGAAGACAACGACAACCTTCGGGAAGCGGTTGTTTCATATCTCGAACTCGAAAATTACGAGGTGGAAGACTTTTGCGATCTGGAATCGGCCCGCAGACGTCTTTGGGCCGCCTCTCCGGATCTACTCATTCTCGATGTCATGCTCCCCGACGGCAACGGCTTCCACTTTGCTAGGGAGGTCCGCCGCCGGAAGATGGAAGCGCCGATCATCTTTCTTACCGCCAAAGGCGAGGAATCCGACCGCATTACCGGTTTCGAAGTCGGAGGAGACGACTACCTGGTAAAACCCTTCTCTATGAAGGAGCTCGTTCTCCGGGTAACTGCAGTTCTGAAGCGGCTTCGGCCAGCCTCCGGCCCGGAGGCTGGCAAGGGCGACGGATCTGTCCCGGAAGCCGGGGAAGCCGCCCCGGCCGGAACAGAAAACAAAGCTCTCGAGCAGTTTATCCTGCAGCACGTCGCCACAGGCCGAACCACCGTTCCTGCCGCAATAATCGAAATCGATACTGAAAGTCACCGGCTTCGTCACGGCCCGTGGAATGAAGGGAAGACTGCAACGCAGAGCCTACAGGAAACACAACTCACTCCGGCCGAATGGGAGGTCTGTTTGCATCTGTCTCGCCATCCGGGGCAGGTTTTTTCCCGGGAACAGCTGCTGAATGCCTGCTTCGGCTACCTCGCAGACGGCTATGAACGGACAATCGATACGCACATAAAAAACATACGACAGAAATTGGGAAATCGAGGCTGGATCGAAACAGTACGGGGGTACGGCTATCGCTTTGCCGGAACACCTCTGCCGGCCTCCGCCGGCTCGGCGAACGCGGAAGAGGACAGCCGCAGAGAAAATAAAGGCTCGGAAGATGTTTAAACACACGAGTGTCTTCTTTTCCTATCTTTTCGCCGTGGGGTCTGCTCTTCTGGTCCTCGTGCTGATACAGTTTCTGGTCCTGAGTCTCGAATATCGATCATCCATCGAACGCTGGGAAGAGAACCGGCTGCAGGAACTCGAGCAGACCGCCCACCGGATCCTTACCTCGGACTCTAACCCCCGCCTCCTTTCCCGGCTGCTTCCGGCGGATACTCCCGTGATTGTTTTCAATGAGGAAAAAGAGATCGTTGCCGCCACACCGGACATCGGCCGGCGGCGGACAGGAAAAATGCCTCTCTTATTCCCCCCCCGGAATCCCGGAGAAACCGGCGGCATAGGAAATATGGGCGGTATGGAAGAAATGATGGGTGAACAGATGCCGAAGGGTCCGGGCGGCATGGGAATGGGAATGGGAATGGGTATGGGTATGGGTATTGGTATGGGCGAAAGCATGATGATTCCGAATTGGCCCTACCGACTCGAACCGGTTTATCGGGAAAACCAAGCGGGGGAATCACAGTCCGGCAAAGCCGGCGGCGGTGAACTGCTCGGCTATGTTTCCATACCTCAGGGAATGATTTTCCGGGACAGTGCCCAGTTCCGGCTTTTCGACTCGCTGCGCCGCTCCTTTTACCTGTCGATCGGCCTGTCACTTCTGATCGCAACAGGGTTTTCTTTTCTCCTCTCCCGCCGGCTCTCGAGAACAGCAAGACACGTGGCCTCCGGGATAGAGAAAATTGCTGCCGGCACAAGAGGTGGACAGGTTGAAGAAAACGGCCCCCGGGAAATAATGCAGATCGCACGATCCACCAATAAACTGAGTTCAGCCCTTCAAAGAGAAGAGGACCTCCGGAATCAGTGGGTCCAGGACATAGCTCATGACCTGCGAACCCCCGTCTCGGCAATGAAGGCTCAGTTCGAAGCCATGGCGGACGGCGTTCTTTCCATGAATCAAAAACGCCTTGCAGGGAATCTGCGGGAAATCGAGGGGCTCGAAAGAATGATCGCAGACCTTTTCGAGCTCATGAAGCTGGATGAACCTCGAATGGAGCTCGACCCTGAAAGAATTGATACCAAACACCTGCTTGAAAACCTGAAGGAGCGGTTTGCTCAGGCAGCCGAGAAGAAGAACGTGCGGTTCTCGGTCACCAACGCTTCGCCGGCACTTTTCGGGGATTATCGGCTTCTACTGCGGGCACTCAGCAACCTTATCAACAACGCTCTCCACTATACCCCGGAGGGGGGAAGCATCGAAGTCAAAACGCAGCAAACAGACGATTGGGTTCTTTTTTCGGTACACAATACCGGAAGTTACATCAGGCCGGATCAGCAAAAGCAGGTATTTGATCGATTATACCGCGGAGACAGCTCGCGAGGCACCGCCGGATCGGGCTTGGGGCTGCCGATCGCACAGAGGATTGCTGAGCTCCACGGAGGCCGTATCTCCCTAACCAGCAGCAGAGAGGAAGGCACGAGTTTTATTCTCCGTGTCCCTGCCGGCTCAACTACCTGACTGCTGGTCGCAAACCTGTCGAGCCTGCCGGACCACCCTTTCAAGACGGGAAAAATGAGCCCCTCTCCAGTAAATCCTGCCGCAGTCCCGGCAGAGAAAAAAACGCTCGCAGCTTTTCAGGGTACCCGCTTTAACACGTTCCTGCACCTTCTCCTTTGCCACGGGCTCCAAAATTCCGTTGCAGTGAGGACATCGGGTAAAGGGCGAAAGGTTCTTGCATAGATCGAACCGTCGCAGCACCTCTTCCATCTGCCGGTATGGATCCTGGCTTCTGAGCCAATAGCCCCGCTTCACCTCCGAGCGCTTCAAAAGTCCCACATCCCGGGTTAGGACGATCCGCCCGGTCCTGCTGCTGATTTCGGCAATCCTTTGGTCCGGGAAGTTCCGTTCGTAGTGCACATCCAATCCGAGAATCCTCAGAAGTCTGGCGAGCTTGCCCAAATGGCAGTCCAGCACGAAGGAGAGACGGCGCAGGGGCTTTTCCCGCACCTCCGAGGTGCCGCTGATGTCGAAGCTTTCGAAGACCGGATACACGGCTACCCGTTCACCTCCTGAAAGCCTCCTGCTGAAGGAGACCGGTTTTCCGTCTACTAGGATGAGATCGACCTCGGTATGTGGAATGCCGGCTGATTCAATACAGTCCTTGACCGCAGGGGTTCCCCGGAAACAACAGGAGAAGCCCTGAAACCGTTTCTCCGGAGGAAGAAAATCGTTGAGTTCCTGGTAGCAGCGCATCAGAATGCAATGCTCTACCGGGGCGTGGGGATCGTCTGCATCCTGTCGGCAGGAGCGCTTTTGCGAGGAAGCATCTTCTGATTCAGCTGCTGCGTTTTCGTCCATTGCCGGATTTCTTGTTGTTCTTGGCCCCTTTCCCGTTATTCCCGTTTTGGGTCTTCCGCTTGAACCGGCCCGAGGTGATCTCTTTCCCGCTCACCCGCACACCGGCAGCCTGCAGTCCCTTTACCAGAAAATCCTCGAGATCGAAGCTCTCCTCCACCACACGCATTCTCGGCTTCTTTTTATACTTCAGATAGATTTCCATCCCGGAAGCGCGCTCGGTAAAATCGAGAACCGTTACTCCCTCGGGAACCAGGGAATAACCCCGGCCGATGATGAACTTATCAATTACCGTTCTTTTAATAAATGCGATATTTGATTTGTCTTTATAGAGCACCGACAGAACCTTTTTGGACAGCTCGTCCTTTTCGGCAAGGGAGCAGTAGAGCATACCCCGGTCGACAAAGAGCTTCTCCGGTACATCAAAAACCGAATAGGCCCCGCTTTTCCGAATAACGAGAACCCGGTCGTAGGGGGAAACCCGGAAGAGGACCTTGCCCCCGCTGACGCCGTAGCCGATATAGCCGTTCTTTTCGTCGTAGCGCAGTTCGAGATCCCTCTCTACGACTTCCCGAAAATCCACCCGTTCGAAACTGGTTATTTTCGTCCGGCGCTCCGCATGAGCGGTGTAGCGTTTCCGGAGATCGTTGAGGTAATCGACAGCGTAGGTGTTTGTGTCGGAGAGGTACTCCTTGACCTTCTTGAGGCGGTCGTTGATCTCGCGCACTTCCTTCTTGTTCTTCTCCATATCGTAGCGGGAAATTCTGCGGATCGGGATCTGCAAGAGGCGTTCTACATCCTCCTCGGAAACCTTCCTTCGTATCTGGTTTTTGAAGGGCTCGAAACCGTCGATTACCGCCTGGTGAACATCCTCCTGGGTTTTCATCTCTTCGATAGACTTGTAGATCCGTTCCTCGATGAAGATTCGTTCGAGGGTCCGAGCGTGCAGACGATCATTGAGTTTTTTCTGCTCGAGCTCGAGCTCGGCGGTAAGCACATCCACCAGATGAACGGCATGATACTTGATCACCTCGGGTATGGTCATCGGCACGGGTTTCTCTCCCTGGATTACCAAGAGGTTTACTGAAATGGAAACCTCGCAATCGGTGAAGGCAAAGAGCGCATCCACCACATCCTGGGTGTAGACGTTCCGTGGCAGGCGAATCTCTATCTCCACGTCTTCGGTGGTGTAATCGGTAATCGAGGCTATCTTGACCTTGCCCTTTTTTGCAGCCCCCTCGATAGAAGAAATAATACTTTCGGTGGTCGTCCCGTAGGGGATCTCCCGGATCACGATTCGTTTGGGGTCCGAGGTATCGAGCCGGGCCCGTACCAAAACCTTTCCCATGCCCTCCTGATAATCCGAAACGTCCGCCAACCCGCCGCCGGGAAAATCGGGATAGAGTCGGTAGCCACGGCCCTCCAGTTCGGCCGTAAGAGCCTCGAGCACCTCGTCGATGTTGTGCGGAAGAATCCTCGTGGACATGCCTACGGCGATCCCTTCCGATCCCTGCACCAAAACAACCGGTATCTTCGCCGGAAAAACAACCGGTTCCATCTTCCGGCCGTCGTAAGCCGCCTCATACTCGGTAATCTCGGGATGATAGAGTATTTCTTTGGCGAAGGGGGTAACACGGCACTCGATATACCGGGCAGCCGAGGCCTCGTCACCGGTCAGAATGTTGCCGAAGTTTCCCTGCCGGTCGATGAAGTATTCCTTGTTGGCAAGGACTACCAGCGCCGAATAGATGGATGCATCTCCATGGGGATGATACTGCATGACATGACCTACGACGTTTGCCACCTTGTGGAATTTCCCGTCGTCCATATCAAACAGAGCGTGGAGAATGCGGCGTTGTACCGGTTTCATCCCGTCATCGATATGGGGTATGGCCCGGTCCTTGATCACATACGAGGCATATTCAATAAAGTTCGTCTGATAGAGTTTTTCTACATAAGCCATGTATCAACGCTTCTCCATATCTATATCAGATTCTCCATAATAAACGCCCGCCGTTCAGGAGAGTTCTTGCCCATGTAAAACTCCATGGTGCCGGGGATACTCTTGAGGGTCTTTACATTCACCGGCAGGAGCCGGATATCCTCCCCGATAAACTGCCCGAATTCCTTGGGTGATATCTCGCCCAGCCCTTTGAAGCGGGTCACCTCCGGCTGGGAGATCTCTTTTTCCGCCTGTACGCGTTCTTTCGGGGTGTAACAGTAACGGGTGTGCTTTTTGTTCCGCACACGAAAGAGGGGAGTCTCGAGGATAAAAACCCTGCCGGCAACCACCAGCTCCTCGAAATAATTAAGAAAAAAGGTGAGAAGCAGGTTTCTGATATGGAAACCGTCGTAGTCGGCATCCGTGGCAATTACTATCCTGGCATACCGCAGCCCCTCCACTCCCTCTTCGATCCCGAGGGCCTGCATCATGTTGTACAGCTCTTCGTTCCGGTAGAGAGCGGCCCTGCTCCTCCCGAAAACGTTCTGCGGTTTTCCACGGAGTGAAAAAACAGCCTGGGTGTAGACGTCCCGGGAAGAAACGATAGAGCCCGAGGCTGACTGTCCCTCGGTAAGGAAGATAGTGGACTGGTCTCCCTTCTTTGCATCACCGAGATGATATTTGCAGTCCTTCAGGTTGGGAATATTGAGGGCGATCTTCTTGGCTTTTTCCCTTGCTTCCTTTTTGACTGCATTGAGTTCCTTGCGCAGGGACTCGTTGTTCTTGATCTTTTCCTCGAGCCGCCGGGCCGCCTGATTGTTCTTGTGGAGAAAATCGACCACCCCCGACTTGACCTCCTGAACGATCCAGCTGCGGATCTCGGTATTGCCGAGTTTGTTTTTGGTTTGGCTCTCGAAGACCGGATTCTGCAGCTTTATCGAGATAGCGCCGGCGATTCCCTCCCGTACATCATGACCGGCATAACTGCTCTTGAAAAACTCATTCACGCCTTTCAAGATGCCTTCCCGGAATGCGCTTTGGTGGGTTCCCCCGTCGCTGGTAAACTGCCCGTTTACAAAGGAGAAATAGGTCTCTCCGTAGTTTCGGGTGTGCGTAAAGGCAAACTCCAGCCTGTCTGCCCTCTGAAATGCCAAGTCGTAGACCGTATCTTCTCCGACCTCACGGTAAAGCAGATCGTACAGTCCGTGTTCGGAGCGGAATTTCTTCTTTCCCAGGTACAGGCTGAGCCTTGAATTGAGATAGGCATAATTCCACAGCCGCTCTTCGAGAAAATCCTGGTTGAAAGCATAATCCCCGAATATCTCCCGGTCCGGGCGAAACTCGATATAGGTACCGTCTTTTTCCTCTTTCGCCTTTCCGCTCCGTTCCTTCTGGAGTTCCCCCCTGCTGAAAACCGCTTCCTGGTAGCGGCCGTCCCGTACGGCGACTACCCGGAAGTGTTCCGAAAGAGCGTTTACCGCCTTCGTTCCCACTCCGTTGAGGCCTACACTGAACTGAAACACCTCGTCGTTGTACTTGGCGCCGGTGTTGATCACCGAAACACACTCGAGCACCTTCCCGAGAGGAATCCCCCTTCCGAAGTCCCTGACTTTAACCAGATCATCCTGGATGCTGACCCGTATTGACGACCCGTACCCCATGATGTATTCATCGACACTGTTGTCGATCACCTCTTTTAAAAGGATGTAGATACCGTCGTCCGGATTCGAACCGTCACCGAGCCTGCCTATGTACATGCCGGTCCGCAAACGGATGTGCTCGAGGGAACTGAGCGTGGTTATTTTGCTCTCATCGTAGGTATGAGCTGAACCGGAGGCCTTCTTCTTCCGGTTTGATGTCTTTTGAGATGCACCTTGGCTCGCCATGTGCCGTCCTCTTCGGGAATTGTTATTAGTGGTTCAAAGCTTGTGTAAAAAATAGAGAGTGGTGGAATATACCCTCTTGAGTCCTCGAAAAAAACCGCCGAGCCGACTGTTTCCACAAGCTTTGAACCAGTTAGAAAATCTTCCCCCCAGGGTATCCGATTTTCGGCGTACGGACAAGCTATCGAGCACGAAAGTGCTCAGCGACACCCAGTGCCCGGCGCCGCTTACCGGTCGATGCGGGCCGTCCCTCCCTCTTCGGCGAGCTTTCGAACCTCTTCCAGGCCGGCCATACTGGTATCTCCGGGAGTGGTCATGGCCAGTGCCCCATGAGCCGCGCCATAGTCGACTGCCCTTCGGGCACCCATCCCCGTGAGGTACGCATAGATCATTCCCGAGGCGAAGCTGTCGCCTCCTCCTACCCGGTCATAGACCTCGAGACCGGGCCTCTCGGCGGCCTGATAGAAAACCCCGTCCTCCCAGAGAATTGCTCCCCAGTCATTCCGGTTTGCAGAAATGACCTTTCGGAGGGTTGTCGCTATTACCCGGAAATTCGGATAGAGAGAGACCGCTTTGTCAATCATCCGGCGATAAGAATCGAGGGGGAGTTTATCAAAATCCGAACCGGTCCCTTCGACCGGCAAACCCAGGGCAGCGGTAAAATCCTCTTCGTTTCCAATTATTACATCAAGATAGGGGGCAAGCCGCCGGTTTACTTCGATTGCCCGCTCATGCCCGCCCACCTGTTTCCACAGAGACGGGCGGTAATTCAAATCGTAGGAAATTACGATGCCACGGTTCCGGGCGGCCGCAAAGGCCTCTTCTATTACCGCAGGGGTTGTCTCCGACAGAGCGGCAAATATTCCACCAGTGTGAAGCCACCTCACGCCGCTTTCATCGAAGAGAGCCTCCCAATCCACATCGCCAGGCTTCATTGCGGCGGCAGCAGAATGGCCGCGGTCATAGATTCCCCGAGCGCCGCGGAGGCCGAAGCCCCGTTCGGTGAAGTTGAGACCGTTCCTCGTCTGTCTGCCTACCCCGTCGAAGGGCAGCCAGGAAATCCAACCGGTATCGACCCCGCCCTGCAGTATACAGTCCTCGATGAGTCTTCCGATATCGTTGTCTACCAGAGCGGTGACCGCCGCCGTCTTCAGTCCGAAACAGCGCCGGAGGGCACGGGCCACATTGTACTCGCCGCCCCCTTCCCAGACCCGAAAATTCCTGGCGGTTCGAACTCGTTCATCCCCCGGATCGAACCTGAGCATGATCTCACCAAGGGAAACCAGATCAAAACCGCCCGCTTTCGGTCCAGGGACCTGCAATGATGCCATACCTCCTCCTTTTCCCGCATTACCCAAGGCAAACCGGCCCGGTCTATTGAAGCAAAGCCTTTCCCTTTTCCGTTATGGTCCAAAGGGTATCCGGAGCATTGAGAGGAATAGTACAACCCATCTTGCAGCCGGAACAGCTCGATGCGGCCTGACATCCCGGGCTCAAGCGGGCGACATATCCCCGCTGCTCGAGATCCATCAGCATCTGCTCCACCATTCCGCGGCTGGTACCGATTGCTTCAGCCATGGTTCTGTAAGAGGCTACATTTCCTTTTTGCAGTTCACCTAAGAGTGCACGTATCATTTCTATCCTTGACCTAATCCAGTGTACCACTCACAATGAAGATAAACAAATTCGTTAGGAGTTACTCTATGGAACTTACCGTTGCTATTGCATCCGACGATGGGACAAATCTCATAAAGCGGCATTTCGGGGAAGCCGAAGAGTATCAGATTTATCGTCTGTACGAAGGACACCTCTCCTTCCAGGAAACCATCACCAACACCACCGAGGAAGAAAGCGAAAACGAGGAACACAAACATGGGGACCCGAAAAAGGCAAAAAACGTCGGCAGCCTCATGAAAGCAAAAAATGTACAGGTCCTGGTCTCCCGGCAATTCGGCAGAAATATCAAGCGCATGGTAAAAGAGTTTGTTCCCGTTATCGTCCGCTGTAAAACAGTCGATGATGCTCAGACGCTAGTCGTAAATGCAAAAAAGGATATTGAAGCTGCCTACGAGGCAGGAGAAAAGCGGAAACACCTCGTCCTCAAGTAAGTTCTGCTCTATTCCACCGTTTTCCAAGGAACCTGAAAAGTAAAATGATGCCCAGAGTCAGGGCGAGAGCTACCCCGATCCAGAAAACCGAGCCGCCTTCTGCAAGTTGGTAGAACACAACAGCCACAATCCATCCTAGAAGGGTCAGATATCCCGCCTGAAGCCAGGCATAACGCGGTCCGCTCTCTTTGAGGATAGCCGCAAATGAAGCGACACAGGGAAAGTAGATCAAAACAAAGAGCAGGTACGCATAGGCCTGAACCGGTGAAGTAAAGCCCTTTTTCAACAGGGAGGTGTTCTCCCGCCGGGCTTCTTCCCCAGCTGCCTGGGCACCAACCGGATCCGCAAGAGAACTCCCGAGACCCGAAAGGGCTTCACTTACAGACCGAACGGCCCGGAAAAACAAAGCCCCGGGCCTGAACACCCCTTCCTCATCCCCTTCGGCAAGGGCGGAGCCGTCTTCTCCGAGCATTTGCCCGTACATACCACTCAACGTTCCGATAATCGCCTCTTTCGCAAATATCCCGGTAAACAGAGCAACAGCTGCAGGCCAGTTTCCTTCCTCTACTCCCATCGGCCGGAACACAGGACTCACTCCCTTACCAATCTGTTCGAGTACCGAAGCTCCGCCTGTAGAATAATCAGCATCAACATCCGCTTGTGTCGATTCGGTAACGCCGGTTTTCACCCCATCGACCACCGCCGTTTCAGCCGCCGCATCTTTTTGGTTACCGCCGGGAACTCCTATACTGCTCAAAAAGCCAAGAATGGAAACGGCAATGATAATGATAAGGCCTGCACGCATCAGAAATTCTTTCAGCCGTATCCAGGTATGGCGCATCACATGTCGAAGCCGCGGCGAGTGATAGGGGGGAAGCTCCATTACAAAGGAGGAAGGGTCTCCGGGGAAAAGCGTGTGTTTCAGCAATAGACCGGTCAAAATTGCCAGGATAATACCTGCTAAGTAGAGGGAAAAAATAATCCCCCCGGAATTCCGCTGGAAAAAGGCTGCGGCAAAAAGTACATAAACAGGCAATTTTGCACTGCAGGACATCAGGGGAGAAAGAAAGATCGTCATAATCCGGTCTTTATTGCTTTCCAGAGTTTTTGTTGCCAGTACAGCGGGAACCGTGCAGCCGAAACCGACCATCAACGGGACAAAGGACTTTCCCGGAAGTCCGAGCCAGCGCATAAAACGGTCCATCACAAAGGCAGCCCTGGCCATATAGCCCGAATCCTCGAGAATAGACAGAACAAGGAACATCATGAACACGAAGGGTATAAACGTGGAAACCGTTACAATCCCCGCTCCCACCCCGTCGGCAACCAGGACCTTCAACCACACCGGTGATCCAATGTTTTCGAACAGGATGGCCGCCCCTTCCACGAATATCCCGCCGAACAGAATATCGAAGAAGTCGATAAATGCTCCTCCTATGTGCATGGTGATCCAGAAGACGGCATACATGATCCCGAGAAAAATCGGCACACCGAGCACCCGGTTCATGACCACTGTATCGGCCATATCCGTACGCGAGCGCCGGGTTGTATGACGGCGGATAACCCGGCCGACCACTGCATGGACAAAGCCGTAGCGGTAATCCGCTATTACAAGATCAGCCGGCTGTTTCAGCAGCGATTCGATCCGGCTGAGGGCATTTTGCACCTCCCGGGCATCGAGAAAACCACCGTCGGTTACCTGTTTGGTAATCCAGGGATCCTGTTCCAAGACCTTTAACGCTATCCACCGCTCAATACCCTCGAGCCCTACAGGAAATTCCTTCAGTTTACCAATCCAATCTTCAACAACATCCTCTATTTCATTCGGATACTGAACGAACACCGGGCGGACAGGCACTGCCAATTTTAAAGCAGGACCGCGCTCTCTTGTTGCTTCGCTCTCCAACTGCGATAAATACCTCTCAATTCGTGCTGAGAGCTGTTTTACATCCTTGTTCTCCACAGCACTGATGCCGACAACCGGCACCCCGAGGCTCTTTTCGAGGGCCTCCAGGTCTATGGAGATGTTGTTTTTCCGAGCCAGATCCATCATGTTTACGGCAAGAATGATCGGTTGTCCCAGCTCCAAAAGCTGTACCGTCAAATAGAGGTTTCTTTCGAGATTGTTTGCATCGAGAATGTTCACCACAAGGTCTGCGCTGCCGGAAAGGAGATAGTCCCGGGCAACCCTCTCATCCTCCGAGGAGGCAGAAAGGGAATAGATACCGGGGAGATCGACTAGTTCGCACTTGGACCCCTCCGACATGATGAAGCTGCCGACCTTCTTTTCAACGGTAACGCCCGGCCAGTTCCCGATTCGTTCCGCACCGCCAGACAGGCCGTTGAAAAGAGTTGTTTTTCCGCTGTTGGGATTTCCTGCTACGGCTATTACCCGCTGTTTTGTCTCGATCCCTTCACTCATAGGAGAATACCCCGGTTTGTGCAGTATTAGAGGAACTCAGCCGAAAGGGACCTTACAAGAGGAGTAGTGAGGTATCTCCTTTCAAGAATCCTCTCTTTCCTACCTCGCATCAGTTCTGATCAACGAGGACTTTTTCCACCATACCCCAACCGATCATAACGCGGGAATCGCCTACCCGCACAAGAAAGGGATGGTTTTTATGACCGCTTATCACCTCGATCATCTCGCCGGGACGGATACCGAGATCGAGAAGCTTTTTCCGGGCATTCGCTCCACCGGCAATTCCACTTACCTTTACCCGCTCTCCGCTCGAAACAACTGAAAGCGGTACTGTCGATTGTTGCATAGAAAGTCTCATAGGCTCCTCTTGTTTGTCTAACCTCACTATAGAAAGAAAAGCTAGCAAAGTCAAGAGGAGCGGCGCTTACCGGCTGCTGAAGCCTGGCACGCCGATAAATCATCGTTCCCAACTGTACAGACAATGCCCGTCTCCGTTATACTCGCGTATATTACGGAGGATAACAGACTATGGGCAAGACCCTTACCGAAAAGATTTTCGAGACACACGAAATCGATAAACCCGACGAAAAGACCCGCGTTCTCACCCTCGATGCGGTTTTTTGTCATGAGATAACCACCCCGATCGCAATAAACGACCTGATTTCCCGGGGAAAAGACCGGGTTTTTGACCCGGAAAAGATCAAGGCGGTGATTGACCACGTAACCCCGGCAAAGGACACAAAGACCGCCGCACAGGGTAAGATCATGCGGGAGTGGGCCCGGCGTCACAATATTCGTGATTTTTTCGACATCGGCAGAAACGGTGTCTGTCATGCCCTCTTTCCCGAACAGGGGTTTGTCCGGCCCGGCTACACCATCATTATGGGCGATTCCCACACCTGTACTCACGGGGCCTTCGGAGCCTTTGCAGCAGGAGTGGGCACAACCGACCTCGAGGTAGGCATCCTCAAGGGTGTTTGCGCCTTCCGCATGCCCGAGACCATGAAGATCGAGGTCACCGGAACCCTGCCGGAGGGGGTTTACGCCAAGGACGTAATCCTCAAGATAATCGGGGAGCTGGGGGTGAACGGGGCTACCAACAAGGTTATCGAGTTTACCGGCCCGATTGTTGACGCCATGAGCATGGAAGCGCGAATGACCCTTTCGAATATGGCCGTAGAGGCCGGGGCAACAAGCGGAATCATCATGCCCGATGAAACCACTGTAGATTACCTGTGGCCGTATATCAAAGATGACTTTGAAAACAAGGAGACTGCACTGGCCGAATACCGCCGATGGATCTCCGACGAAGATGCGGCTTACGCAGATGAGCTCCACATTGATGTGAGCAGTCTTGAACCACTGGTAACCGTCGGCTACAAACCGGACAACATAAAAACGGTCCGGGAGGCTGAAGGGACGGTGGTAGACCAGGTCTACATCGGTTCATGCACAAACGGCCGAATCGAAGACCTTCGCGAAGCGGCTCGGGTCCTTGCCGGCAGGAAAATCGCCGATTCGGTGAGGGGAATACTCTCTCCTGCCACTCCATCCGTCTATTCCAAGGCCCTCGAAGAGGGCATCATCAAAATATTCATGGATTCCGGCTTTGTGGTGACCAACCCCACCTGCGGTGCCTGTCTGGGAATGAGCAACGGGGTTCTTGCACCGGGAGAGGTAGCCGCATCCACAACCAACCGGAACTTCAACGGACGGATGGGAAAAGGGGGAATGGTTCACTTGATGAGCCCTGCCACCGCCGCCGCCACCGCCGTAGCAGGACACATTACCAACGCACCGGCTGCTGGAGAACAAGGAGCCACCAATGAAAAATTTTAACGGAAGGGTCCTTTTTCTGGACCGCTCGGACATCAATACCGACGAAATCATACCGGCAAAATATCTTACCGAGATCAGCAAAGAGGCCCTCGCCCCGCACCTGTTGGAAGATCTCGAACTCGAAGGCTTTACTCCCGGCAAAGACACCGAGGGAATCAGCATCATCGTTACGCGGGAGAACTTCGGGAGCGGTTCTTCCCGGGAACATGCACCTTGGGCTTTGGAGATGAACGGAATCAACATGGTCGTGGCGGTAAACTTTGCCCGGATTTTTCGGCAGAACATGTTCAACGGGGGGATGCTTGCCGTCGAGCTTGATCCCGAGACAATCGAAGAGCTCTTCCAAGCCTTCGCCGGCACCGAATGCACCGGAAAAACCGACTTCGAAAAGGGAACGATTACCTTTCATACCGAAAACGGACCGGCCGGCTCTGCCGTCGAACGGACAGTGAGTTTCGATCTCTATGATTTTCAGCGGGAACTGATCCGGGCAGGCGGTTGGGTGGAATACGCCGACAGCAGGTACTGACCCGGTCTTCTTGCCGGTGCCCTCGCCGGCAGCATGACTTCCGTCGGCAGCCGGATCCTCTCAGAACAGAATTACCGCCCCGAAAAAGGCCCGGCCCAGGTTGACAGCAAAGAGATTCGGGTTTACCGGCGTCCCGTCTCCGTTTCCTATCTGGATAAAGTCTTCGTACGGCCATTCCCTGAACTCGTTAAAGGCGCTCGAGGACATATACTTCGGCAGTTCGTCGTAGTTGATAAGGTAAAACTCGGGGGCCCACCTGATAACGAACTTGACATTCCGATGCCGGGAAAGCTCGAAATGCAAAAAGGCCCTTGCCCCGTAGGGCCAGAAGGGATGGGGGGCTATGCTGAAGCTGCTGTCCACAATGTTGGCAAAAAAGAGATTGTAAAAACCACCCACACCAAGAGAAAACCGGAACAGCGAGTCCGGGGGTAACAGGGTAAAGCCGATATCCAGACCTGCTCCGAGCACATAGTCCTGCCAGTCGTTATGCATCTCGAAGGGCGGAAACATAGAGAAAAAGGCGAAATGAATACTCGGTCCGACAAAGAGGTACTCCGGCAGAAGATAGTAGTAGGCGAGCAGATGGTTCGTGTGGGTGTTGGTCTGGAAGTGGAGGGCCCAACGTGCCGCCGGATCCTGTTCCAGCTTCAGACTGCGGTCTTCCCGGCCTAGATAAAGTTCCCGCTCTACCGGATAGAGATCCCAGTGTTCGGCTCGGAGCCGGTAGGAAGTGCGCTGAGGAAGTTCAATACTGATCCGGCCGGACTCATCTACATCGATGGGCTTGTCCGCAATACCCCGGATCGTCGTTCCCGCTTCCGCCTCGATCTCGAGCTCTACTCCCTTTTGTACCTCATTCACCTCGACTACCGTTTCCTGCACGGTGGTTGTCTCAAGCACCAGTTTCTGCGGCCGCAGCGGCAGCACCCTGTCTACCTGCGCTGCGATCCCGCTCCAGAACCCACTCTCCAGAGCCCCGGGTCCGGTCCCGCCTTGGACCTGCCGCTCGAAGACCAGGGCACCCTCTTCGGTTTCCTCCTCCGAGGCAGCCGGCTCGAGATCGTAGAGTGTCAGATCAGCCCGTACCCCGGCTCCGGCTCTGCCTGCGGAAACTCGGAGCCAGGAATCGGCCCCGGCCCGGCGCGCCAGCCGGCTCAGGTCACTGTCGGAGGAGGGAACCGGGGTTTGCGGGTCCGGTTCGATTATCCTGATATCCGTGGCCGAAGCGAGGCTGGTAACCAAACTTTCCTGGAGGGCTGCTGCAAGCTCAGGGCTGATCCCCCCGCCGGAGGAAAAGGCAACGTAGAGTTTGGGAGGCAGGAGAACATCCTCGTTGGTACGGACCTCGGTGACCTCTTCAGCTCCTTCGCCGGCGGCTGCAGCCTCGCCTTCTGCCGGTTCGCCGCCGCTGCCGGCCGTACCCGCCCCGGTCTGCTGGGCAAAGACCGGAGTAAAGGCCAAGCACGCAAGCAGAGAGGTCAAAAGGAAACCCCGAAGAAGAGGCCGCTTACCGTATGCGGCCTTTTGGCCGGATGTTTCCATTTGTCCCACCTTCACCGTCATATCCATCACCACCAAGTCCTGCACTTGTAGAGTTTCGCGGTAGCGGTGTCGAAATAGTAGAAATACTGGCCTGCAGGCTCGAAGGCTACCGCCGCCTGATCGACCCGGGCACCGTAGAGCCCGGATTTCGGCTCTCCGCCGCCGGTTCCATAGAGGAGGATGTCGCCGTCTCTCATCGTGACAAAACCCTCGCCGTCGATTGCAAATAAACGCTGGTGCCATTCGCCGCCGTCGGCATTGAGCAGACCGGTTTGGGGAAGGCCGAAGGGGTAGCCAAACCGGCCAATCCGGAGATAAATACTGAAACATTCGTATACGAGAGAGCACCACCTACATCTGTGGTAGTGACCGTGAGCACGTCGATATCGCCGCCGTCATCACCGCCTTCATTGCGAAAGAAGAGATACAGGTTGGTTTCCGTGGAATCGATGTCAACGTCGACCAGTTCACGCCCTTCGATACTATCTGTATCGGTTGGAGTTGAACCACCGACTCCGTCAGCAACGTTCAGAGTCCCGTTGCCGGAATCGGTGTACATGGCTACCGGGGGATTAGCCGACAAACTATATGCTACGGAATCCTGTGGATAGTTGTTGTTTGCAAAATAGGTGAAGGTTGCATCATACGTATCGTTACCGACGATATAGTCACCTGCTGAAAAATCGTATCCCATCACCTTCTCAAACCCGTTCGTCGTCTCGTGGAAGGCCTGTGTTTCCAGTTCGCTGTTCAGAAAGGCCACATACCGCCCGTCGATCTGAAGGGTGGGATAGCCGTTGAGGATCTCGAGCCGGGAATCATAACGGGAATCGATTTCTACTCCCTTGTCATCCAGGTAACCGCTCATATCCCAGACCTTCTCGGCAACCGAAAGAACGGCGGGGAAATTGCTCCCGAAAAAGAAGCCGTAAAAACCCTGACAGGTGACCAGGGTCATCACAGCCCCGGCAAGAAGAAGAATCCGGAGAAGCCGGGGAAAAAATCGGTGTATACCGGCAGGCAGCGGCCGCCTGTATTCAGCTACCATTTCCAGGTTACTCCTATAAAGATCAAGGGCATTTCGCCTCCCATATGACGCGTTCCCAGAAGCCCCATATCGAAGAGTTCGAATGCAAACTTGCCGCTCGTCCCGAGCATAAGGGTGAGGTGGCGCATATTCCACTCGATCCAGACCGTAGCAAAATTCCAGTAGAGATCCAGAAAAACAGGTAGTCCGTCTACGAATTCGGTCCCCGGCATATACGTGAGGACAGCCCCCAACCCCATCGTGTACGCCAGCCGAACCGGGCTGTTCGGCCCGAGCCACAAATAGGTGCCCGCATCAGCAGAAAAGTCGGTATGCAGAATGGGGAGGGCCGACGGGATCAGAAAGGGATAGTCCATGTAGAAGTAGCCGCCGTACTGGAAAAAGTGCCAATCCGGGACAAAATAGTTTCGGATGCCGAAACCAATACCGAGGACCTGGTTCTGGGAGTAGGTAAAAACACCTGCCGATTTTGTAACCGGCATAAGCGGGGGGAGATGGATCTCCCGGCGGTCTTCTTTGACCTGGTAATCCACAGTCCTGTTATGAAAGCCTTCTTTCCGGATTTCCAGGTAGAGCCGGGTTCCGGCCTTCCCCGTTATCTCGAGCCGGCCGTTTTGTATAGTTCCGGCTGGTTTTTCTCCTGCCAGCAGCACATCCGCTCCCTCATCGGGACTGTAGAGAACGATATCAACTGCAGTGCCTAACTCGACAACCCGTTCCTGGTAAACCGTTTCGGTCTCCACCTGTTCTTTCTCGACCAGAACCGATTCTTCGGGGAGGGGTTCTACCTGCTGCGCCAGTTTCGGAATCAGGTCATCGGAGGTGGTATTCAAACGGCGGTATACATCGAGCCCCGCCTCGCCGCTTCGCTGATCGGCATAGGTCAACCTGCCGGTCGGAACATGATATCCTTTTATGTTGAAAACGATCTCTTCGCCTTCAACCCGATAAAACCCGGTAAAGGCCACGCCGGCACCGGCCGCCCCCGCTACCTCCACAGCCGCAGGGCCTGCGAGCATATCCTGATCACTGTACCCGCGGCTCTGCTGATGGGACAGATATTCCCGTCGGGGAACGACGCTGTAACCGGCCGCACGAAGGTCGACCATCAGTGCATCGGTAATAACGCTGCGAAAGAAATCCTGATCTGTCTCGGATAGATTTGTATGAAGGAAAACGCATACCCGGGATTGATCGAGCTCATCTCGTTCATCGCCGGGAGAAGGATTCCCCCCTGTTTCCTGGCTAAATAGAAACAGATTCACAACGAGGGATAGAAATACTCCAAAGAAAAGCTTTTTCACCGGATGCTTCCTACAACCTTAATTGGAGTATAGCACGTATATTAGCCAGGGTGAAAGTGAAAAAAGGAGAAATTACTGCCCCGATCGTGGAAAAACGAACGAGGGTTCAATCAGGTCTGCGTTCGGGTATGGGCTCGGGTAAACGTCCGGAAGCAGCAAAATCGGGGTCGAGATACAATCCGCAGTAGCAGTGACCGTATTCGTCGATATCGGGTTTGCTGTAAACACAGGGGCAGACAATATCACGGTCCGCCTTTCGGGAGCCCTCGCCGTCGCGACAGGGGCAGAGAAAGTAACCGTAGGTATTGAAATTCTCCTGCAGCCCGTCCACAAGGATTTCGACGAACTGGGTATCAGGGCTTACTACCCAACCGTGATGTTCGGCGGCCATACGGACAAAGGTATATACTTCTTCTTTGCTTTTTGGTTTTTGTTTCATCTTTGCCGGTTATCCTTTCTGCTTCAAGGCATCAAAGCGCTCTTCCCAACTGCTCATGGCGTATCCTACTAGGGTATCTTCATCATCAATAACTACAAAAGGGAATACCAACCGGGTATTGTAGCGTTTCCGAAGCTGTTCTTTTAGTTCCGCCTTCTCATCGAGATCCATATGATTGATATAGATATATCTGAAAGGGATGTCCCGGTCCCTCAGAAAATTCAGTCCCCGCTTGCAGAATCCGCAGGTAGACAGGGCATAAACAGTTACCCGCTTCGCTTCTTCTTTCGGCCCCTCGTAGACAAAATCCAGGGATTCAAAATCCATTGCAACCTCCTTACCTTACTTTTTTAATAATACTAAAATCGGAGAGAAAAAGAAAAGAGAACAAACAGGGATTTCCCGGCTATATCTCCGCTTCCACAGCGTGCCAGAAGACCCGTGCATCCATTTCGCCTTTGAGATACCGGGAGAGTAAAAGTTGTATCGGACGGGGAAAGGAATCCCAATAGCGTTGGTACCAGTCGGACATCTCCGATTCCAGCTGTTCCTGCTGGGTTATCGTCATTTTACCGGTGGCGTAGGAGATGAACTGTTCGAGCATGGAATACAACACATCTTTCGGCAGAGGGGAATGGCGTTCACCCTCCCCGGTTTGTGCTGCTCCGTCCTCTCCCGACCCGACATACTCTTCGAGAACCTGGTCGATCTGTCCGGCATCGAGCTCAGGAGCATTCTGTTTGATTATATCCCGGACAAAGTCCCGTACCATCCCGCGTATTGAATCGACGGAATAGCTCATTTGTTCAGAGATGGTGTCGGCAGTCTGCTGAACCATGTCACCCGGACTCACACCCGCCGGTCCGGCCTGACCGAGAGCTGCCTCGCGTTTTTCTATGGCAAGGCGCAGGACCTCGAGGTCCTTCCTGGATGCACGATTGAGAATGCTTTCCAAGATCTCGTAGAGTTTTGCTTCATGCATTTTCTTTGCGAATTGCCTCTTTCAGCTCCTCGAAGCGGTCCAGGATGGGTATGTGCTGGGTGCAGGCAGCTTCGCAATCGCCACACTGAATACAGCGGTCGAGCTCGTCGATCGAGGTTCCCCAGTGCCCGCGCAGTCTTTCGGTCAGGGACTCCTCCCCCTTGAGATAGAGGAGGTTGGCTGTTTCCATAAAACGCCACACATCGATATCAACCGGGCATACATCGCAATAACGGCAGGTGGTGCAAAGATTGTTGAATTCCTCTTCCACCCGCTCCTTAATCACCTCGATTTCACCTGTCTGATAGGGCTGAAAGGTTTCGAGGGCACGTACTGCATCATCAACATCCGATTTATTTCGAAAACCGACCAGTGGCATGGTGATCTCATCATGGGAAAAGAGGAAATGAAGCGCCGCTTCTACCACCGACTGTTCCGGTTTCCGTTTGATAAAGGAAAATGATTCCGGATTCCGGGGAATTACACCGCCGGCAAGGGGATTCATGACAACGACTCCCATATCCTTTTTCGCTGCAGCTTTTAGGCCGGCTTCCCGGTAGGGAAAATTGATCACCGAGTAGCCCAGGGTTACCCCTTCGAAAATATCCTCATCGAGAACCTTCATGATGTCATCCCCGGGCATGTGGGTCGAGAATGCGGCATGTTTTATCAGCCCCTCTTCCTTCGCCCGCATAATCTCATCCACAGCGCCGCCGGTTTTGCGGCTTTCCCAGTCTTCGACGCTCAGAATGTACCAGCAGTGAAAAAAATCGATTGAATCCACTCCCAGTCTTTCAAGAGATTTTTCCAAATCGCGGCGCAGGTCGGAGGCCTTTTTTTTCATTGATTTGGTTGAAAGATAAAAAGGACCGCCGCGCTTTTTCATTTCTTTGACGGCCAGTCCCACAGCCTCCTCGGATTTTCCCTTGAAATAGCCCGGGGCGGTATCGAAATAGTTGATTCCCTTCTCGAAAGCGTGGAGAACAGTTTCTGCAGACTCTTCAACCTGCTCGGGATGCTCGAAACGCATTGCCCCGAAGCCGACTGCGGAAACCATTTTGCCTGTTTGTCCATATTTTTTATAGGTCATAGTTGCCTCCTCAATGTGTATCCGAACAGCATTATCGAGTCCCTTCTTCTACACGCCCGATCTTGCAAAAAACAGCGGGAAGAACGCTAAACATTGAACTTGAAAAACATGATGTCGCCGTCCTTTACAGGATAACTTCTGCCTTCCTGGCGAAGCCGTCCGGCCTCACGAATTTTCTGTTCGGAACCATAGTGCATAAGATCATTGTAGTGGTAGACCTCCGCGCGAATAAACCCCCTCGCAAAGTCGCTGTGGATAGATCCGGCAGCTTCCTGGGCTGTTGCCCCCTCCCGGAAGGTCCAGGCCCTGACTTCGTTCGGTCCGGCGGTAAAGAAAGTCCGCAGACCGAGCAGGTGGTAGGCATGATGTATCATCCGAGTTAATCCTGATTCCTCCAGACCGGCTTCAGCGAGAAACTCTTCCCGCTCTTCTTCCCGCTCGAGAGCGGCAATATCCGCCTCCAGGGCCCCGCAAATGGTTACTACTTCCGTCCCCTCCCGGGCAGCACGCTCTTCTACAACGGCAACCATCGAATTCTTCCCTTCTTTCGCAGTATTCAAACCGGCCTCATCCACATTACAGACAAAGAGTTCGGGTTTCATTGTAATCAAATGGAGGTCTGAAAGAAGTGCTCTGTCTTCTCCCGACAGTTCCATACTCCGGGCGGGTTTTCCTTCGGAGAGGAGGGCCTGCAATCCTTCGAGTAACACCTCGAGCCGGGCGGCCCGTTTTGCTTCATCCCTGTCGTTGGACATCTTTAACCGGGGAATCTTTTCGATGCGGCGTTCGACCGTCTCCAGATCGGAAAGAGCCAGCTCGGTGTGTATGGTCTCAATATCCGAATTCGGCTCGACCGATCCGCTTACATGGTGAACATCCGGATCCTCGAAACAGCGGACAACATGAGCGACAAGGCCCACCTCCCGGATATGGGAGAGAAACTGGTTGCCGAGTCCTTCACCCTTCGATGCCCCGGAAACGAGCCCGGCAATATCGACGAATTCAACAGCCGCGGGAACCGTTTTTGTGGGCTGGAATATTTCAGCGATATCAGACAATCGTTGATCAGGAAGATTGACGATGCCTACATTCGGGTCGATCGTGCAAAAGGGATAGTTGGCAGCTTCCGCCGGAGCCGCACTGATGGCCGAAAAGATCGTGGACTTGCCCACGTTCGGTAAACCCACGATTCCGCAGTTGAGAGCCATTTTTTAGTGTTTCCCGCCTTGTTTTTCCTGTGATGCTTTTCCCGATGAGGATTCAAGTGCCTCCAGCCGGCTTTCAACTTCCTGCAATGCAGCAAGGATATTCTTGAGCTCTTTCCTTCCGACGGGACGGTTTCTGACCCATACCCGCCAAAAGGCAAGGGCGATCAGCCCGACGACGATGATTATGAGGACAGGCATCATCAAACCGAGAAAGTCCTCGAGCCATCTGGCAAATATGTAGGTATTGTAACTCGACATGTAAACTCCGGAGTCATAGTATACAGGGAGGTGGGAGCGGTCAAGGGCGGCTCCATTTTTCCGCCCGGCCCCTTGTAAGAACTCGGAAAAGCGCTATCATAGGTAAGATATGAAACACAACAAATTTTTGAGATTATTCGGTATATTTCTGTGTGTAGTCATGGTCATGGGAGCAGCTCCTCTGTTCGGAGCAGAAGACGGGGACGATACCGAGATTGATTGGTCGAACAAGAATCTTGCCGGAATCGGAATCATCGTCGGGGAACCGACCGGGCTCAGCGGGAAATTGTGGTTTTCCGGTGGAATGGCGGTAGATGCCGCCGTTGCATGGTCATTTCTCCCAAAATCTTCTCTGTACCTGCACAGCAATCTGCTCTACCACTTTCGTGTCATCGATACGTCTCTCGGTAATTTTCTTACTCCCTACGCAGGGGCAGGAGTGGGGATAAAGCTGCAGGATACCACCAACCTCGGCCTCCGTTTCCCCATTGGAATTTCCATGATCTTCGAATCGGCTCCTATCGAGATTTTTCTGGAAGTATCTCCCGGACTCGGGCTGGTGCCGGAAACCGACCTGGAAATAGGGGCCGGTCTGGGCGGACGGGTCTTTTTCCTGTTTTAGCGCTCTTCCGTCTTTTTTCAGAAGATCCATGCTTCGAACAATTCATGATATGAACGCCGTAATTCTTGCAGGGGGAAGGGCTTCCCGATTAGAGGACACAGCAAAAGCCCTTCTTCCCCTCGGCGGAGAAAGCCTGGTTACCAGGAAGATTCGCCTTCTCGAACCCCTCCTTTTCAACACAATCGTCGTGTCGGTTAACGAGGGAATGAAAGACCGCTTCGATAAGGAGCTTGCCGAAACCGGCCGAAACGGCACCGCCGTCCAGGTGGTGGAAGACCCGGTTTCCGGTTCCGGGCCAGTGATGGGTCTTCTTGCTGCTTTATCCGCCTCGGACCAGGAATGGAACCTGGTAACCACCGCAGACACCCCTTTTGTCTCTCCTGTGCTGCTTTCTTTCCTTTCCGGGCAACTCGACACCGGGAACGGAACCTTCCCCTCCGGTCTGGTCGCTTCCTGGAAAGGGCTGCCCGAGCCTCTGCTGGGCATCTACCACCGAAACTGCACGCACATCATTCCACAAATGAGCGAAGACCCGAAACTGCCGCCTCACGAGCGACTTAAAGTCGGGACGCTGGTACAACGCGCCGGTATGCATGTACTTCCGGCAGAGACCATAGAGTCAATTGACCCGCAGGGGTGGTCCTTTTTTAATATTAACACCCGGGAGGATTATGACCGTGCCGGATTCATCATCGAAGATCGGATCCCGGCGGGTACCGGTTTCCTGTAACCGCGACTGCTTAACCGGCTGCCCTCTGGAAGCTCAGATCAAAGACGGCGAACTCATTGGGATAGGCAACAGTCCCTATCGCCCGTATCTCATGACAGGCTGCCCCCGCGGATACCGCATGGCGGAGGTGGTATATCATCCGGAACGCATTACCCGCCCCCTCGTCAGAAAGGGGCTGGAATATGCCGAGGCTTCCGGCGCACTCGGCGGCCGGAGCGGGTCTGCCGGTGCTCCCGCGAGCGGGTCTCCTGCCGGGAGCGGGTCTGCCGGGAGCGGGTCTGCCGGGAGCGGGTCTCCTGCCGGGACTGAGTCTCCAGCAGGCAGCAAGCCTCCAACCGGCGGCCGGAGCGGCAGCACGAGGGAATCATTCAGAGAAGCGGGGTGGGACGAAGCCCTCGACCTGGTCGCCCGAAAACTCTCTGAAACAAAGGAAAGACACGGACCTGCTTCCGTCATCAGCCTGGGAGGCAGCGGGGCCTGCAGGGGAGTAGTGCACAACACCGAGCGGGTGCCCCGCCGCTTTTTTTCTTTCTTCGGCGGCTTTACCGACACTGTCGGCGCTTACAGCAACCAAGCCTCGGACTTCGTCAAACCCTTCATGTATGGAACCCGCGACATCGGTATCGATGTAAAAACCCTCTTTGATTCCCAGCTGCTGATCCTCTGGGGTTTCAATCCGGCGGACACACGATTCGGCCCTGAAACCGAGGCTGGTCTCCACAAAATCAGTGACCGGGGTACCCCGATTGTCGTTATCGACCCGCGCCGCTCCCGGACGGTGCGCAGATTCCGTGCCCGCCGTCTGCCGATTTATCCGGGAACCGATGCGGCGCTTATGCTGGCGCTGCTCGGCATGGCCGTCTCCACCGGCAGAGTGGATCGTGATTACATCGAGGCCAGAAGCACCGGTTTTGCCGAACTGGAAGACCACCTGCTCGGCCGGGACGGCAGCCCGCCGAAAACAGCAGAATGGGCGGCCGGAATTTGCGGTCTGCCTGCCGGGCACATTCGAGATTTCGCAGAACTCTATTTCGAAAGCCGCCCCGCGGCCCTGCTGACCGGCTTTGCCCCGCAGCGCAACCTGGGAGGAGAGGATGCCGACCGCCTTGCCGGAGTACTCCAGTTGGCACTGGGAAATGCGGGGGTATCCGGAGGCTCTGCCGGGTCCGGTCAGTGGAATGCCCTGCCCTCCCCCCGCTGCGAAAGACTCCCGGTTCCCCCGAATCCGGCCGGAAGCGAAGTACCGGTCTATACCTGGGCCGACCAGGTCCTCTCCGGCCGGCCAATCCATTTTATCTACAACGTAGGCGGCAATTACCTGGTACAGGGCAGTGATATCAGAAAAAATATTAACGCCTTTGATTCGGTCGACTTCGTAGTAACCCACGATCTCTTTTTTACCGATACAGCCCGGCACTCGGATGTAATCCTTCCGGTTACCACCTTCCTCGAACGCCGGGATGTCCTGCGCTCCAATACCAACTACCTCTTCTACAGCGAGCAGGCCATCGAGCCGGTGGGAGAGTCTCGAAACGACTACGATATTTTCGCCGGCCTGGCCGAAAGGCTCGGTTTCCCGCGGGACTTTACCGGGGGGTTGAGTGCGGACCAGTGGCTCGACCGATGTATCGAGGCAAGCGAGGTAACCGACAAAAAGGAGTTTCGAAAGACAGGGATATACGCCGGCTGTGACCAGAAGCGTATTGCATTGGCTGATTTTATTACCGATCCTGACTCACATCAGCTCGGCACCCCCTCGGGCCGGATAGAGATTGCCGATTCCCGCTACCAGGAAGGCGGGGGCAACCGCATCCCCACAGCCCATCCGGGAGAAAACCTCCCCGACTTTCCTCTTCGCATGATCACTCCACATGAACGGCTCAGGAATAATTCACAGTTCGAGAACATCCCCGCCTTTCGCAAGGGTATAGACGGTTCGATCTGGATCAATCCCGCAGATGCCGGAGATCGAAATATTCGGGACGGAGAGATCGTGTGGATCGAAAGCCCGAACGGGAACCTCGAGGGAACATGCCGGGTAACCGAAGATATCATGCCGGGGGTTGTTTCCTGCAGTCAGGGGGGATGGCTGAATGAGCCGAATCCGGCGGTCAATCACTTGAGTTCCACAAAGCCCACCCTTCCGAGTCACGGATCCCGAACCCATTCGATCCGGGTCCAGGTCAAAAAGGCCTGAATCCTACAAAATCGCTGCCAGTATCGATTCGGCCAGACGAAACGAGAGTGGAATGGTCACCACCCCGACAACAGTCGTAAGAAGCACCGCCATGCCCGGATGGGGAGAATCCACCCCGTAGCGTGCAGGAAGCACATAGGAGAAGACCGCCGCCGGAAGGCTCGAAGCGACAACCACAACGGTTGCGGTTATTCCCTCGATGCGGAACAGGAGAACTGCTGCAAGCCCCGCACCGAAACCGATCACCATTCGCAGAATGATTGCAGCAGCAAGATCCCGATCGGGAACGATCCGTTTTCCATAGAGGGAAACACCCAGGGCAAAGGCCGCCAGCGGCGGAGCAACTCTCCCTCCGAACTCAAAAGCGGATTGAATCACCGAAGGCAGATTAATACCTAAAAAGCGCAGGAGGAAACCGACGACAATCGCCCAGAGTATCGGCGAAAGAGCGATCTCCTTCAGCCCCCGTTTGGACATACTGCCGGTTACGATCACGATCCCCAGGGTAAAGATAAAAAAGGTCTGGATTTGATCGTAGACGATAATCAGACTCATTGGCTGGTTGCCGCCCCAAAGCTCCATCAGGGGGATTCCCAAAAAACCGGAGTTCATAAAGATAACCGGCGGTACAAAGGATCTTCGATCGGAACCGAAAATACGACAATAGAGCAAGGAAAGAACGAGGAGAACACCGACAACCATACTGGTCGCCCCCGCAAGCTTTCCCACGGTGTTTATGTTGATGTCCGAACCCGCCAGCGATGCGATTATCAAGAGGGGCATAAAAAAATCAGTTATGATTCGGACCAGGGTCTCCTCGGAGATACGGAAAACCAGGTTCATTACATAACCGCCGAGGATCAGAAAAAAGAGGGGAAAGAGGATTCGAAAGGCTTCAGCTACCATCAGAAACTCCCACACTATCAAAGGATATAGGACCACCGGCTCTCTGGCCGCACTCGATCCGTTTGGCCGTCACCATCAAGAACGTCTGCAGCAAGCCCGCATCGCCGGGAAAGCGGAGGGCCTTAAAATAGTTCCTGATCGTCATGGATTGAAAAAGAATAAATCAAGCGGCAGTTCCTTTCAAGTAAACGAGCTTTCACCGCTGAGTTTGCCCCGCTGATGAGCTTCCAAAGGCGGCCGGACCAGGCAGACAATATAGAAAAATTATTATACTCTTGACTATCTTGCGTAGAGAATGGTAGATATAGCCTCTGCGGCCGGGTATCACAACCCTTTCAGGGAAGGCCGATTTCCGTATTTACCGCAATGGAGAAACCGCATGCAGTCTGAATCATTAACCATCGATGGTATGGAAATCCTCGAGAACCTCGAACAAATCGATCGATTCATTGATGAGAACCCGTTTGTTCTTTTGTATCTCTCCCGTTTGGACTGTGGAGTCTGCAAGAGTCTTCGGCCTCGGGTTTCGACCATGATGGAGTCCTTCGAAAACTCCCGGACCGCCTATATCGACCTCG
>JAIPGG010000107.1 GCA_021736255.1 Spirochaetales bacterium
GGGAATCGAAAACGACGCCAATGCAGGAGGTCTGGCTGAGTGGAGTGTGCTCCAGATCGAATTATTGTACTGGGTTTTCGGCGGCGGATGGGGGGGAGTCTGGATATCCAGAAATGGAACGGTAATGTACCCGGCACATGACTGGAACGGTGTAGACGGGTCCCTTCATCACACCAATGAGCCGGGTTACTCCATACCAATCGAAAAACTGACGTTGAAGAACCTTTTCCACGAAGTAGGAGCATCCTGGGAGCGAATGGAACTGGTTCTTCTCGAGGATATGCAGCCCGAATCGGGCATAATTTCCGGACCCGACGGCAATCCGGACACGATCAGAGCCGAATCCATCCTCTCCGGCCCCGGCCGATGTCGTCTTTTTCGTGCCATCGTAGGGGACGACGATTTTTATGAGCGATTTCTCGACATCCATGAAACCAGAGAAATGAGCGACCCGAGTATCGCAGGACAGCACATCAGTAAACTATCGAGCATGCGGGTGGAGGCAGCGATAAATACCGACCGGCTCTACGGCAAAGTCCTGGCAACGGCAACCAGAACCCTGCTCCGAGCAGCAAGGAAGGACGGCTTGCCTGAGGGAGTACCTATTTGCCTCGGAGGTAAACCGAGCTATGCCCTGCCCTACTTCGGCCCCTCGGCCCAGCGGGTACTCGGGAAATACGGCTTTATGAACTACATGCGGCCATCTATCATCGATGACAGGGGAAGCAACGCCAATCTGGTGGGAGCCTGCGTCGTTGCCATGCAGGCCTATCACCGTGTTGGTGAAAGCAGGGATATTGATCAGGAATAATTACTTATTGTAAGTTATCTTCATCGTGCAAGAGAAACCAATTCACGAGAGCCGGCAAGGCCAAAAGGATCCCTCTGATACCGGAACGGATGTTTTTATCGTCCTGGTGGCCGAAGACAGCAGAACAACCCGCCGGCTTACCCGCTTAGCAGTAGAAAAAATATTCTCTGGGGTGCGAATCCTGGAAGCGGGTACCGGGGTCCAGGCGGTCGAATTGTACCGGCAATTTCATCCGGAATTGATTCTTATGGATCTCCAGATGCCGGAAATGGATGGTTTTGAAGCAGCACGGATAATTCGTTCCGAAACCAAGACAAAAACTGAAATAAGAATACTGGCCCTCTCTGCTTCCGCGGCATCGGAGGAAAGGGAGCGCTGCTACGAGGCGGGCATGAACGGTTATCTGGCCAAACCGGTTTCACCGCACGATCTGGAAGATGCCACCTACGGGCTCCATTCCGGGAGTATAGAGCATAAGGCACTCTCCGAAACAGAAAGCGGCAAAACCGCTGCAAAGGATGAGTCCCGTTCCCTGCTCGAAAAGGCACATAATCACCTGAATGCACAAGGGGTAGACAAGGAAGTTGCAGGTCAAATATTAAAATCCACCCGTGAGGTTCTTCCAGGACTGCTGAAAGCTTTCGAACATTCGCTGAGAGCATCCGATTTTTCAGACCTTGCCTCGGCTTCCCACAGTATCCGCGGGAATATGTTGACTCTAGGATTGAATTGTATCGCGGAGCCTGCAGCGAAAATCGAAGAGTGTTGCAGAACAGTTGTTTCTGAACCCCCATCAGAAAAAGATACGCTGTATCGAAGAATTGAAACAAATGCCGGAGAAATCCGGCGGCTGCTCACAGCCCTGATCACCCAACTCGGCGGTTGGTAGATTGAAATCTGTCCCGCCTGCACCATCGAAACGTGCAGGCGGGAAGACAGTCTTCCGCCTACGACAGACAGCCTTCTAAAGGGTCAAATCCAAAGAGTCCCGCCACTTGTGGATCGAGCTGGTGTTGTCCCGTCGTCCATAGGCAAGCAAAACCGTATATGTCCGCCCGGCAGTAAGGGCCCGGTCTGCAGAGTCGCCGGAATCGAGGGGGATCGTTACCCGTAGAGTAGTTCCGTCGGAGTCCTCGCTTCCGTCATACTCGATAATATCGTTTTGACCGCCGGCACGCCGGTCCGGAGCATGGCGGATCGCTCCGACACCGAAATGATCCTCTACCGTTGCTCCCTTGCGGGCGACATAGCCAATGATCATATTCGCATCTTTCATTTTATTCGTCGGGTCGAAACCAACGGCCACCCACCCATCAGTCGGTGCCGAGAGAATGAAATCAAGATTCTCCCCTGATATTCTCCATTGGAATACCACTCCGTCGCGTTCTACCTGTTTATACCCCGCCTCTTGTGCTGCAATCATACATATAGGGAGAAGCATCAAAAAAACGACAATTATTGTACCTTTGTTCATTTTCACAGGACCCTCCGGTTTTCGGCAGTACCGGTTTTTGAGAATACCGGTTTCCTCTAAATATAATAGATTAGAAGGAAAAACAAAAATTATAGGGAAAACTGCTCGGTGATTATGCGCCGGCGGGAAAACCCGATTTGCCGTAATATTTCGGATAAATCATTCATCATAGGCTCGGGACCGCAGATGAAGGCTGCAGTCCGCTTAGGATCTAATTCCTGTTTCTTCTCTAGCAGGTCTTCGAGACAGGCCCGGTCTATCCTGCCGAGGTGCTTTTTCCCGGGGCACGCTCCATCGCCGGCCTGCCCGGAGTCCGCGGAACCTTCACGAGTCAGAAAAATCTGGTAATCGAAGGGAACCGAAGCGGCGGCATTTTCCAGATCCTCGAGGGCAAAAAGACTTTCATCGTTCCGGACAGACCAGAGCAAGTGCATAGGCTGGCGGCTGCCGCTTTCCGCTGCACTTCGAATCATCGAAAGAAAA
Source organism: Spirochaetales bacterium (assembly GCA_021736255.1). Lineage (GTDB taxonomy): Bacteria > Spirochaetota > Spirochaetia > JAIPGG01 > JAIPGG01 > JAIPGG01. The sequence continues at coordinate 2,769 of JAIPGG010000107.1, forward strand.
GGCGTGATCCCTATACCGCCTGCGAGAAAAAGATAACTCTCCGCAGGATGAATCCGATAACTAAACCGTCCGTAGGGTCCCTCAACAAGGGCAGAACCGCCCGATGGAAAAGAAGAAAGCGCATTGGTAAAGTCGCCGGCCCGGGCGATATTCAATTCGAGCTGCTCGCTGCCTGGAGCCGAGGAAACAGTAAACGGGTGCGCCTCGAGAAAGCGGCGGCTTCCGGGCTGGGTTTCGAGTTTTAAAAAAACGAACTGACCCGGCAGGTGATCCCACTCTCTTTGCTCGGGTAACCTCAGCCGCAGTCCCGTAACCATTTCGGATCTGTTGTCAACAGCTTCGACAAACCACGGCCTTCTGCGGATTCCCAGGGAACGCAGAAGCTTTCTCAGCATCAGGAGGGCAAAGGCCGCCCCGAGAACAATCCAGAAGGTCCGAACAGCGGGGTAGCTGTTCACGGTAGTCCCCAAAAGGAAACTATGAAACCAACCGATCGGAAACACAATATACATCAAACGGTGAAGCCACTTCCAGCTCTCGTAGGAAAGCCGAAAACGTCTTCGTCCCACAGCAGGCAGGACCGCCGCCGGCAAAGCGAGAAAAGCAACAATTCCCAGCGTTTTGCTGAAATAGAGGCTTATTAAACCGCTGCTTACCAGCTCCTGCAGTATCAGAACAAGCGCATGAAGAAGGATCAGGACGCCGGCAACAATGCCGATCCGTACATGGACCTGATAGAGCCTGTCCAACCCGATCCCCCGCTCCAGGAAAGGGATCCGTTCGCTAATGGAAAACTGAACAAACATCAGAAGCAGGCCGATCAAACCCCCGGCCCGGGCAAAATTATAGAGCACGATATAAACCGAGTCGAAATACAAACCGTCCCGGGCCCAGAATACAAGGGGAAAGATTACAATCGCCAGTACAAGCGGATAGAACCTTACCCACGTTTTCCCAGGCCCTTCAGGACGTCTCATTAGGATAACTCTTCCAGAAGCTTTTTGACCTCAGTCAGTTTTAACGGTTTTTCGATAAAACCGTTCATTCCGGATTCCGAACTCTCGTTGTGTATCTCTCTCGTTGTATACGCCGTCATGGCAAAGATCGGAATATCCTCTGCCTTCTCGCCGGCGGCTCCACTCCGGATCTTTCGGGTTGCTTCGAACCCATTCAAACCCGGCATCTCGATGTCCATAAATACGACATCGTAATCATCTTCCTGCAGCTTTTTTATCGCATCATTCCCGTCCAGCGCCACCTCCACTTTGTGACCGAGAGTCGAAATCAGCTTTGCAGCTACCATTGCATTGACACGAACATCTTCAACCAGAAGGATCGATGCCTCTTTCATTGTTTTCTCCAGCTAATCAGGATTTTTACACATTTTTTCCTGACACCGTTTTTACCTGGGCGAACACATACGCCGCAAATATCAATACTACGCCGACTTCCCGGACACCTCCTGTAAGTCTATGCGTATGACTGCTACCGATTCAAGTTGTTTTTCCGAAAAATCCTGCGGCCCGTCGGCATATTTCGCCATTAACCTGGAAAGGGCTTTGTTTTTTTCGTTCATGTCTTTCACGAAAACAGCAGTCCCCTCGGCTATTACGCTGACAAAATCCGTTCCATAATCGCAGGCCTGTTCATCGGACAAAACTCCCCGGTATTCATCGGCTTCCACACAGACAACAGGGTTTCTCTGCAGAACAGAAATCTTCCGCCCTGCGTGGGCCGAATGAAAATAGATCCGATCTCTTTCGTATACAAAGTGGACCGGGACGATATAGGGCCTGCCCTCGTCTACCATCCCGATCCTGCAGACCGGCGCTTTGTCTAAAAACGCCTCGATCCGGCTTTTTTCCCGGATTTCCTTCTCGTTTCTTCGCATAATCGAGACTATTCAGTCTCTGAAGCCGACTTGATCACCGAGTGAAGAAGCACATTGGCTCCTGCTGCACAATCCTCCCAACTCGTGTTCTCGACTTCCACATGGCTGCGCCCGTTGATACTGGGCACGAAAATCATTGCTGTCGGGCAAAAATGGTTCATATAGCTTGCATCATGTCCTGCTCCGGAGACCATATAGTGAGAGGAATAGCCGATCTCTTCGGCTGTTTCCAGAACACGCTTCACCAGCCGGTCATCAAAGGGGGCATGTTCAACCCGCCAGGTTTCTTCCATGCGGAGAGGGGTGCCGTGACGCTCGGCAATCTCGTTAAAATCCTTCTTCAGCGACTCCCAGCCGCGGATTGCCAGGTCGTCGTCCCAGGAGCGGATATCGACAGTAAAATGGACACCGTTGGGAATAATGTTCCGTGAATTGGGCTGATTCTGAATCTCTCCGACGGTGGCAACCAGGTTATCGATACCCATCTTCGCGGGCATTTTATTGACGGCGGTAATCATTTCCGATGCCGCTACCAGTGCGTCATGGCGTCCCACCATAGGAGTAGGTCCTACCTGATTCGCCTCCCCTTCCAGGTATATGTCGTACCAGTGAAGGCAGACAATTCCCTTCGGGGCGCCTATGGTCTTATCTTCCCGCTCCAGGATGGGGCCCTGTTCAATGTGATATTCATAGTAGGCATGGACCGGGTGTTTTTTTGCCGGTACCGATCCCTTATAACCGATCCGTTCGAGTTCCTCGCCCTGCTTCTTTCCATTGATGTCGGTCCGATTGTAAGCCCAGTCAAGACTCAGTTCCCCCGCCCAGACTCCCGAGGAGACCATAGCCGGAGAAAAACGCGAGCCCTCTTCGTTGGTCCAATCCACCACAATATAGGGTCGTTCGAGCTGGATATTGTTCTCTTTCAGCGTTCTAGCGACTTCCAGAGCCCCCATAACCCCGAGGATCCCGTCGAACCGTCCGCCCTTGGGCTGTGAATCAATGTGTGAACCGCTCATGACCGGATCTAAATCATTATTTTTACCGGGCATCTTTCCGAAAATATTCCCCATCTCGTCGATGGTAATCTCCATATCCAGTTCCTCGAGCCAGGAAACAAAAAGATCCCGTGCCTTCTTATCTTCATCACTGAGGGCAAGCCGGGTTACTCCTCCATTCGGGGTGCCGCCTATCTTGGCCATTTCTTCAAGCGTGCTTTGCAAACGCTTTCCATTAATACGCAGAGAATTCATATCCATCAGATTTCCTCCAAAAATGTTTCAAAGTTATTAGAAAAACTGAAGAATTTTACCTACATCGCACTCCCCTGTCAATGCTGCGAAGATAGCCTGACAGGGCAAAGATGGTGGCCCCTGGAAACTGGACAACGCGTTTAGATTGCGTTGAAATGGGAACCGGAGGTTTTTACCATGGAATGACAACGAACAACGTGCAACAAAGAACTGATGAAACACGGTCCGGGTATCTTTGCCGGCAAACACGATGACGACCAGCAAGCGGCTGAGGCCGAACGAGATGAACTGTACCGGAAGGTCGACTCCGATGCATAACAGCTCATGAAACGGATCGATGAGATTCATACCACGCATATCACGTGGTGCAGTAGAATGATCCGAGACGGCCTACGTCTGGAGGGGTAGACGGTAAAGCGGAAGTGTGTGCAGCGTCTGATGCGGGTCATGAGGCTTCATGTGGTTTTTCCGCGCACCTATCACCGTCTCCTGCCGCCGTAACCTATCGCCTGAGAATTAAACTCTGTGAATTGATAAGGGGATCCGTGCCAGAGATTATCTAATTGGTATCGGATGGTCCGGGGGGATCGAACGGCACGGGGGGAGTAGCCGTTCATACGGAAGTACCGCTTTTTCTCTTCCCTGTTCAGTTTGCCCTGAAATCATTCTTGACATATATTAATTTTCGTTCTAACTTATATATGAGTCCTGGGATTGCGAAAGCAGGCCACGTGCCTTGTGTGATGATTTCATCACCTAGCGTCCGATAGGACTCATTTTTTTGTCCTAAATCTCCCTTGTGTAATCGGATTCTTCTTGTTGAAATAGGTACCATATAGTTCGGTTCCATAGCTCAAATCGTGTACCAGTGAGAACTTATCCTGTAGATAGTGGTAATATCTGAAATCTCTGTGATGATAAACCCTGTGAAGGGACCACAGACAATAATCTACAGCCTGCAATCCGGCAATTTGTGATGGATTCTGCATGAAGATTCTTATTTCGTTCTCATGCGTATGATTCCATTTTTGTGAAAATCGATCCTTTGCGCTTTCTATGGCGTTCCACATGTTTCTGAACTTCTCGCGAGTCCTTATTCGCATGAAAGCATTTCAACGAGGACTTCACCGAAGGTATTTGATTGAGATATTCATCCTCTCGAATTTCGTTCCGCAGCTGGGTAAACTGTTTCGTAAGAGCATTGATATCTTCGATTTCAGCGTAGCCGACGATAAAGTATTTAGATGATTTTCCGGTTTTCACAAGATCCACCTTTCCTTTTCCCAGAAAATTCGGATCACCGGATTCATCCACGAAGTAGTACATTTTTTTATTTTCTTGCTTTTTCATTTTTCACTCGAATAGGTAATTCTTGTTTACTTCCAGCCTTTACTCATAACTTGTTCCCCGCCAGGAGAAGTTTCCTGAATTAGCACAAACTTGCCGATATTAGTTTCCGTAGACTGACAGAAAGTTTTTCTCCCTCGTCTGACCTGAAAGAAAAAAGAGGGCACCCCCTGTTCACAGCAGGTTAACGGG
>JAIPGG010000108.1 GCA_021736255.1 Spirochaetales bacterium
GAGCCGTAGAATTCACCAAATTCCCAGGGTTTTTCGAGACCTACCCGGTTGTTGGCGCCGATAAAGACTCCGTTGGCTACCGCCTGGGCGGGCTGTTCCAGTTCCCAGAGATAGGATGATTTGCCCTTGGTAGTAGCGGAGGGATTGAAAAGAATCTCCGCACCGTTCAATGCGAGTGCACGGGCATTTTCGGGAAAGTGCCTGTCGTAACAGATAAAGATTCCTACCTTGGCATAGGCGGTTTCGAAAACCGGGTAGCCGAGGTTGCCGGGTTTGAAATAGAATTTTTCCCAGAAACCGGGCCAGGTGTGCGGGATGTGAATCTTCCGGAACTTGCCCAGATATTCACCGTCCGCATCGATAACCGCAGCGGTGTTGTAATAGACACCGTCGATAGTCATTTCATACACCGGCAGGATGATTACCATCTTGTACTTCTTGGCATATTCGCTGAACTGTTCGGTCAACGGACCGGGTACGGTTTCAGCTGCCTGGTACCACTTGGTATCCTGTTCGGCGCAAAAATAGGGTCCATGGAAGATCTCCTGAAGACAAAGGATTTGTACACCCTTTTTTCCGGCCTCTTCGACCAGGGGGATGTGTTTGTCCACCATCGCCTTCTTGATCTCCTCAACGGATCCCTCGGATTTAGCATTCGCCGCCTGTATATGGGCGACTTTGACATTGCGAGACATTGGTTCCTCCTTGGAGATAGATTCGCTTATGCTGATTCGATTTTACCAGAGCTCTTGTTCGCTCGCAAGGAAGAATCCGCCTCGAGAGGGGCAATTCAGCCCAATATTCTGCTTTTTTTCTTTGACAAGTGATTTCTTCACGGCGTATAATGGGAAATCGAAAATCGAGTCGGGCTTTCGCCCGAATTCGTAATTCAGGATTGGAGGTTTTTATATGAGTGACAACGCGAACGGCGGCGCTCAGGTAGCAAAAGGCTGGATTGTATATCCGATCGGAAGCAGACCGAAAATGGGTCTGTCCTTCCTGTTGGGTCTCCAGCAGTACCTGACCATGTTCGGTGCAACGGTAGTTATACCGTTTCTCACCGGTGGTGCAATGGAGATGCCGCAGGGAGAACTAGCGGTTCTTATCTCCACGATGTTCTTTGTTTCCGGTATTAGCACCCTGCTTCAGCAGTCGCCCTTGGGCAACAAGCTGCCGATTATCCAGGGTGGTACCTTTTCTTTCTTAGGCCCCATGTTTGCCATCGTCAGTATGGTTGCGGCCGAGGGAATGGGCTGGCAGGTAATGATCCAGCAGGTTTCCGCAGCTGTCATGCTGGCATCCGCCTTTGAAATTATTCTGGGGTATACCGGACTCATGGGCATTATCAAACGGGCTATTAGTCCGATCGTAATTGGTCCTACCATTGCTATGATCGGTCTGGCCCTGTTCAATATCGGTGCCCCTTGGATGGCCGGTAACTGGACGGTTTCCCTGATTACCCTGATTTCCCTGATTCTCTACTCTCAGGTGTTCTCGAGGAAATCGAGGGTGTTTATGCTCTTTCCGGTTCTCCTGGCTATTATTACCGGATGGGTAGCTGCGGCAATTGGAACAGGTGCAGGCTGGATCGCCGAAGGGAATCCGGCTAACCTGACGGCCCAGATAGGCTTGATCAACTCCGCCGGATGGGTTGACTTGACTCCCGCACTGCCTTTCAAGTGGGGATTCCCTGCAATCAACTCCCTCACCTTTGCCGGTGCACTGGGTATGCTCGCAGGATTCCTGGGCTCCATGATCGAGTCCATCGGGGACTATTACTCCTGCGCCCGTATCGCTGAGGGTCCGGTACCTACAGAGCGGATGATCTCCCGCGGTCTTGGCGCCGAGGGTCTCGGCTGTTTTATCGCCAGCCTCTTCCAGACTGGTAACGGAACCACCTCTTACTCGGAGAATATCGGATCGATCGGTCTGACCCGTGTAGGAAGCCGCCGGGTTGTTCGTGCAGGCGCTGTGATCATGCTGATACTGCCGCTCTTCGGTAAGTTCGGTGCTACTTTGGCTTCGCTGCCGCAGCCTGTTGTAGGATCCATGTTCGTAGGTCTGTTCGGCCTTATCGCTGCAACCGGTCTTTCGAACCTGCAGTTCGTGAATATGAACAATTCACGAAACCTCTTTATTATCGGTCTGTCATTCTTTGCCGGATTGTCCTTCCCCTACACCTTTAATCCGCAGTTGAATGCAAGTGCAACCGCACTGACCGCCGGAGATCCCGGTACTGCCGTCTATGTTCTCACGAACATCGCGCAGACCATCCTTACCACGGGTATGGCGGTAACAGCCATAGTCGGAATTCTTCTCGACAACCTCCTTCCGGGAGCCACTCGTGAAGAACGCGGTATGAAGGAATGGGACACCAATGCCACCGATGAAGCCTGGGAAAAGGCTGAAGCCGAATGGGCCAAGATGGAAGTTGGTGAAGAACGCAAGGTAGTTATCGAATAAGATTCGTTTTATTCGAACAGTAAAAAAGGGTGCGGACGTTGTTCCGTACCCTTTTTTTTTCATACCGGCTCTGCTATACTCTCCGCCATGAAGCAGTCAAACCGAACCACTCTGTATGCAATCCTCGTAGTACTCATGCTGCCGGCCTTTTACATGATCTTCAACACCGGCAACCCGAATTCACTCATTCGCCCTCTCGTTCCCAACCCCGAATACGATTTTATCGTGACGCTGATCTTGACAGGCGGGATCGCAGCAGTAGCGCTGATATTAACCTCCCAGGGGGGCTCGAAGTTTGATGCTATGCTCAAGATGAACCGGGGGCAGATCAAAAAGCTCAAACAACAGGGCCGGGACAACGACTTTATCGCCAAAGACTTTCTCTACAATCTCGGTTATCGAGAAAAGAAGGGCTTTGTCTATCGCATGGCCTACAGGAAAATCATCCGCTATATCGAAGAAATGGACAGGGAAGGAGCATAAGAAATGCCTGAATACGTATTCGGACACTGGTGGTACTATGCAGTCGCATTTATGGCAGTAATCCTCTACATGGCATATATGCGCAGAATGGAAATGAAGCGTATCTATGATAAATTTGGAGAGGATAATATTCTGCTCACCTCACTGGGGGTAAACTATTTCGGTCTCGAGTCCGAACCCGGCAGACCTCGAAAAAGCACCGGAGCCCTCGCCCTTACCACCGAAGGGCTCTACTACCGAGCACGGTTTCGAAGGCTGGAGGTCATGATTCCCGGCAATCTCTTAACCGCCTATGAGGTGATTACCGAGCACAAGGGCCGACCTCTTCATCAGAAGGTCCTGGGCTTTTTGTTCGTCAACGAAAAGGGCGAAAAGGACCGAGCGGCTTTCCGCATCCCCTACCCTGAGCGCTGGGTTGCGGCAATTGACCACCTCTTTCTCAAACGAGAAACAGGCAGCGATAATTAGACAACACCCTGAAGACGAAGGAACGGAGGAACAACTGATGCTAGAACAAAATAGCCGGTCTGCAAACATTCATCCCTCAGTATTCTGGTATATCGGGCTGGTGGTGGTCATGATCATCTGGGGCTCCATGTACCCAGCCGGGAAACAACTCGTCTCCGATCTTCATCCCCTCTGGAGCGCATTCTTCCGTTTCTTTCTTGCCTTTGTTCCCCTGTCGATCATCAGCTTGATTCGGTACCGCCGGCTCCGGCAGAGCAGCCGTCTCGAGGGCAGCGGCAGTACACAAATTGAAAACCGTGCAGCCTCGGCCACCGTGCTCCCCCTGTTCAGTCCGGACAGCGTGAAAATAATGGCCTTCGGCCTTTTGGGAACGGGGGTTTTCTCTATCCTCTTTTTTTACGGTATAAAGCTGGCGACAGCAGTGAACGGATCAGTACTTGTAAATACGCAGCCTATCTTTGCCACTCTGCTGGCACCCATCTTGATCGGCGAACGATTTACCCCGCTCCGGCTTTTCGGTACCGTCCTCGGAGTCGTCGGAATGGCTCTGGTCGTGACGGGGGGCATCTTCAGTTCAGCCCTCTTCGAAGGGGACTTGCTTGCAGGAAACATTATTCTCCTGGCCGCTTCCCTCTCGCTCACGCTCTTCAGCATCTTTGCAAAGAAGTTTATCAACCGCTACGGGAGCCTGCGGGTTACCGCCATCAGCATGGGCTCTGGAAGCCTGCTGATCTTCATCGTTGCCGCCATTGTCCTCGGCGGGGTCGGGGACCTGGCAAAAATCCATCTGCAGGACATCTGGATTCTGCTCTACATGGGCGTGGTGGGAACAGCACTCACCTTCTTCTTGTTCAATGCAGCTCTTACCAGAGTGGGCGTGATCAGGGCGACGGCCTTTAAGGTCCTCGTCCCTGTTTCCGGAACCATCCTTGCCACCCTTCTGCTCGGAGAGGAACCGTCGATCGCTATTCTTGTTGGTATCGTGATCGTTATTGCTTCGATCTTTTTTGTCCAGACCAGCAAGGAACGCGGTTAATTTTACCAAAATAGTAATTGGAACAAAAATATTTACCCTTTTCGAATTTCACTATGGGTAGTATACTAGAAAGTGAAATGCAACGGATCATACTTCCCTCCCTCTGACTCAAATCACTGATAGATGTGAGTACACAGGAGGGCATAGAATTGATCTGAGGCTATTACACGGAGGATTAAATGAAAACGCTTATCAAAAACGGTACTATCGTAACAGCAGGAGACACCTACAAAGGGGACATCCTGATTAACGGAGAGGTCATTCAGACCATCGGCAAGGACCTGGATGTAGAGGGAGCCGAAGTGATTGATGCGACCGGCATGTACCTCATGCCCGGCGGGGTCGACGCCCACACCCATTTGGAGATGCCCTTCATGGGCAGCACGGCTTCCGACGACTTCTACACCGGCCAGAGGGGCGCCGCTTTCGGCGGTACCACAACCCACATCGACTTCGCCCTCATGCCACAGGGCGGCACGCTGAAACAGGGAATCCAGAATTGGCACGAAAAAGCGAAAGGCAAAACAGTCATCGACTACGGCTTCCATGGAGCACTCACCTCTCCATCGCCCGAGGCTATCCAAGAGATTCCCAGCCTGGTAGAAGAAGGGGTTACCAGCCTCAAGATTTTTCTTGCCTACAAGGGTGTCTTTATGGTCAGCGATGAAGAGTTCTACAAGGCGCTCGAAAAGGCGCGGGACGCCGGCATGCTGGTCATGACCCACGCAGAGAACGGGGATGCCATTGCCGAGATCATGAAAAAGCTCCTTGACGAAGGCAAAACCGAACCCCGCTACCACCTGGATGCCCATCCTGCGATCCTCGAGGCGGAAGCAACCGGACGGGCCGTCTCTCTGGCAGGCCAGACCGGTGCCCCCCTCTATGTAGTCCACGTAAGCTGTGAAGACGCAGCCAAGCAGATCGAGATGGGAAGAAACAAAGGCTTCAAGATCATGGGCGAAACCTGTACCCAGTACATGCACATCTTCGAAGACGACATGAAGGTCCCCGGTCATGAAGGGGCCAAATGGGCCTGCAGTCCGGCAGTCAGAACTCCCAAGGATGCCGAATATCTCTATCGGTCACTGCAAAACAGCACCCTTCAGGTCGTATCCACCGACCATGCAGTTTTCTGGTACGAAGGGGGCAAAGACGGCCGTCAGGGCGGAAAAGAGCTCGGTAAGGGCGACTTTACCAAGATCCCCAACGGTATCCCCGGCATCGAAGATCGGCTCTACATCAATTGGGACGCAATGGTAAACACCGGGAAGATTACCGAAAACCGGTTCGTGGCCCTCATGTCGACCAATCCTGCAAAGATCTTCGGACTCTATCCGAAGAAGGGCACCATCGCCGTCGGTTCGGATGCGGACATTGTGTTCTTCGATCCAAAGAAGGAACACACCGTTTCCGCTTCCACCCACCACTGCAACATCGATTACAACGCTTACGAAGGCCGCAAGGTCAAGGGCATGCCCGTCAAAACCATGCTCCGCGGCAAACTAATCGTAGACAACGGTAAATTTCTCGGGGAAAAGGGCAGCGGCCAATTCCTGCGCCGCAAAACGAATAACCCGGTACTCTGAGCCGCGAAATAAAGATCTGATTCTACAAAAGGCGGGCTTTTTTGCCCGCCTTTTTTGCCTCTAAGCCGGAAGATATTATGAATGTAACCGTAAAAATTCTTATAACTATCGCTATCCTCGCGTTGGACCTCGTATTACAGAAAACAACTCAGCACCGGATCGACCGTCATGTAGAAAAAAACAAAATGCCCCACAGACGCAACGTGGTGATGCACAAAATCAAAAGTGTCCTGCTCCATTCTGCGAGTATTGTCGCGATTATTATGCTGTGGGGGGTTTCTCTGCAAAATATCTGGGTATCCATTGCCGGTCTTCTCGGTCTTGTGGCTATCGGCTTCTTTGCTGTCTGGAGCATACTCAGCAATATATTCGCCGGAATCGTGATATTCTTCACCCGGCCCTTTCAAATCGAAGATACCATCGAATTGCTTCCGGAAGGTATTAAGGGGAAGGTAAAAGACATCAACGGCTTTTTCACTATCCTGGTTGATGAAGACGGAAACACTCTCAATGTCCCGAATAATTTCATTTACCAGAAAATTGTAAAAACCCATCGCAGTTGAACGTCACTCTATTAAAGTTTTTCCGAGGCGGGGTTGTATCTGCTGTATACTATGCGCCGGCGTTCCAAGCGCCGTTCCAGTTCCTCCAGGCGGTTGTCAATAGTCCCCCAGCCTGCGGCTGTGCCGGGCCCTCGTTTACGTGAAATGCTTGACAGCCTTCTCCAGCGTGCTACAATTATCATCCGGCAATGAAAAACTATACAGAAATCCTATATGCCTGATCCTATCGCATCTCAAGCACTCGGTATCAGCGTTATTTTCCAGAAACTGAATCTGATTCCCAATCTGACTGTCAGCGGCAATATCTTCGTCGGGAGGGAGCTTCGCCGTTCCCGGTTCCTCATTGATGATAACCAGTCACGCAAACTGACCGGACAGGGAGCGGAAAGAGTATGATATCACCCGGTCCTTTTCCTATAATGCGATTATTGCCATCGGCGGAAATGAATAGGCCTCGGCTATTTCGATTATCGGTATGGTAATTATCTCTGCAATTGCCGCCGACCAGCTGCGGCAGCGGAGGTCATATTAACTGTCTGGGAACTGCTGATCTCTTTCGGTATGGTTCCGGACAACTACAATCTATCGGGAGGTAGGTATGAAAAA
>JAIPGG010000109.1 GCA_021736255.1 Spirochaetales bacterium
TCGGCTACCGAAGAAAGATCGTACGGTATTTCCGGGATAAGGATAACATCTGCTCCCCCGGCAATACCCGCCCCGAGGGCAAGCCAACCTGAATTGTGGCCCATGATTTCACAGACAATAATCCGGTGATGGCTTGTTGCAGTCGTATGCAGGCGGTCTATCGCCTCCGAAGCAATTGACATGGCGGTATCGAAACCGAAGGTGATATCCGTTTCCGCTACATCGTTGTCGATAGTTTTCGGGAGGGTGAGTACATTGATCCCCCCCTCCTGGTGGAGATGGAAAGCATTTTTTTGTGTCCCCCCGCCGCCGAGGCAGACAAGGGCATCGATGTGATTCTTTTTTAAATTTTCCACTGCTGCGCCGGTCATATCCATTTTTTTCCCGCCGATGTGCATCTTGTGGGGTTTTTCCCTGCTGGTACCGAGAATTGTCCCGCCCTGCGTCAGGATACCGCTGACATCCCGGTCTTCAAGAAGGACCGAGCGGTTCTCGACCAATCCACGAAAACCATCGTGGAAACCGATCACCTTCATCCCGTACTTGTTGATTGCCGCCTTGGCAACTCCGCGTATGGCTGCATTGAGACCGGGACAATCACCGCCGCTGGTCAGGATACCGATACACCGGGTTTTCGAAGGTTTTTCTGCCATAGTCTAGGTCCCCTTTCATTTTTTCGTTTGCGCTCATTTCCAGCACGTTCTATAGTTGAGTATATACGCCTTCGGCACTGTTGCAACGCCGGATTGCGCGAAAGCTTTAAAGGGGTCGAATATGAAAGTAAATACCAAAAACATCAAGGGACAGGAATCCTATCTTCTCGAAAACAAAACAATCCAGCTGGCCGTGACCAAAACAGGCGGTCAAATGGCACCGGTTACCTTTTATCGGGACACGAAAAAGCCGGTCGAGCCTTACTTCATCGCTCCGTGGGCCGAGGAAAATCTCAAACTCGACGAGCCGGTCGTCGGCATTCTCCGCGGCGATTTCTTCTGCATGCCCTTCGGGGCCCCTTCGAGCGGGAAAGGATATTCCTTTACTACTCATGGAGAACCTTCATTCACTGCATGGACCGGGGCTTCAATACAAAAGGAAGGAAAGGTTTCAACCCTTACCGCCTCGAACCAAACCAAAAACAAGCCGGCGAAAATCTCGAAGCAGATCTCTATTGTAGAAGGCCAGAACGTCGTCTATTCCCGCCACCTCATCAGCGGGTTCACAGGCTCCATGCCCCTCGGTCATCATCCAACATTAAAACTCCCGGAAAAGGAGGGAATCGTTACGGTCAAAACGAGCCCTACCCAGTTCTGTTTCGTCAATCCCGGGAATGCAAACCCGGTAAGCGGAAAAGAATACGGCTCAGCACAGGCAGGAGCTACCTTCACCGCCCTGAACCGAGTACCGTCGATCTGGAAAAAACCTGCGAATCTCGATTTCAGCACCCTTCCCCACTCCGCCGGCTTCGACGATATACTTCAGTTCGTTCTCAAACCGCAAAAACAACCTGCATGGGCTATGGTGGTCAACAGCGCGGAGCGCTTTTTGTGGTTCTCCCTTCAGGATACCGACATACTCCCTTCCATAATCATGTGGGCTGAACAACAGGGTCGCCACCAGACCCCGTGGAGCGGGCGCACGCGATGTTTGGGGATCGAATCAGTCAGTGCCTATGGAAGCAGCGGCTACAAGGTCTCTACCGGCAAGAATTGGCTCAAAGAGAAGGGGTTTCCCACCGCCCTCAAACTCAATGCGAAAAAGGAAACCTCGGTAAACTTTATTCAGGGCGTAGCCCGGATTCCCGCCGGATTCAAGGCGGTAAAATCCGTGCGATTCGAAAAGAATGAAATCCAGGTTACCTCGAAATCCGGAAAAAAGGTAAAAATCCCCGTCTATCACAATTTTGTGAAAACAGGAGAGATTGCACCGGCATAGCCCTGTTCAGATTCCGGCACCGCGGCTACAGCCGGCGGCAATCCACCTGCATCCGGCGGCGCCCAACAGCCGGCACCGCGGCCGAAACTAGTTCATCGGGCGTAGAGGTTCCATTGTCGTAGGAAGGTTTTCCCGGGATTTTTCGAGCACAAAGATCCTCTCGTAGCGTCCCGAGTGTTCAATAGACTCATTCGGGTACTCGAGTTCTTCTTTGAAAAAAAAGAGAATATCCTTCAAGTCGGGGAAAGACTCGACCTGGGCAAATCGATAATAGATATCGTATTTTTCGAGAATTTCCCTGCGGGCGTCGTCCTCTTCGAGCACAGGGTCGGTGAGCTTTCGGATCTCTTCGCGAACACCGCCGTACCAGACGAGGGCCAGAAAAAAAAGCGCCATCCGGCCGCCGGGCTGCTGATAAAAGAGTTCGATCAAACCGGAAACCGAAGGGACCTCGGTGGTAATCTGGTATTTATCGGTCTTGAAGAGTTTGGACCAGATGATCTCGTAATACGCATCATCGTCCTTGACCCTCTTGATAACCCGTTCTTTTGGTTTCATTGGGGAAAGCTTAGCAGTTAAACCCCATGCTGTACAGAAGCCGCTGTGACCAGTATACTATAAACTCAAGCACTCAGCTCATGAAGGATATCCATTGAAAACAATTCACCTGCCCTCAAAAACAAAAGACCATCGAATCTCCGCCGTTTGCCCTCTTCACACCGAAGACCTCATGATCCAGGAGATCGAGAACCTCGGCGGAAAACGACCGTCGGAGCGCCCCGGAGTCGTGCTGTTCGACGGAAGCATCGAAACGGCATACCGCTTGTGCCTGTGGTCAAGGCTTGCCTCCCGGATCATCGTATGGGCCGGAAGCTATAATGCCCATGACCGGGAAAGCCTCTACGCAGGGAGCCGCCGCATCCAGTGGAACAGACATTTCGGAGAAGAACAAACCATATCTGTTGATTCCTCGGTCGTGAAAACCGACGAGATACGAAGCACCCGATTTGCCGCACTGGTCGTTAAGGATGCGGTAGTAGATTACTTCCGCGACAGAAGCGGGAACCGCCCTTCGGTAGATTCCGAACAGCCCGACATCCGTATATTCCTCCGCTTCGACGGCCGGAAAGCCCATGTGGGAATCGATATTTCCGGAGAGAGCCTGCACCGCCGGGGATACCGCGGTCGAACCGTTTCCGCACCGCTGAAAGAGCATACCGCCGCCGCAATGTTGTATCGGGCCGGCTGGCCCGACATTGCCGCCGTCAAGGGATTCTTTATCGATCCCATGTGCGGATCCGGCACACTTCCGATCGAAGCGGCCATGATGGCAGGCGATGTAGCACCGGGACTTGTTCGATTGAGAAACGGAAAGGGTTTTGGGTTCGAATCATGGCGTCTCCACGATCGGGAGCAGTGGGAAAAACTGGTCGACCAGGCCGAAGGCCGAAGGCGGCGGGCTGCAGAAAGAGGACGAATCCCCTTCATCGCAGGCTACGACCGGGACCAGGACGCAATCACCATCTCCCGGGAGAATGCGCGCAATGCCGGCTTCGAAGATCTTCTTCACTTCGAACAGCAGGACATCCGGCATTTTCGCCTGCCTGCAGAATGCTCCGGCAGCGGCCTACTGGCAGTCAACCCGCCCTACGGGCGGCGCATCTCCGACGACCGGCGCACCTCCGACGACCGGCGCACCGGCCCCCACAGCAGCACCGGCCCCCACGGGAACGCAGGCCCCGATAGAAGCCGCAGCCGCGAGGAAGCCTCCCATGCAGAGGCTCACCCCCCTCGAGAGGGCGACCAAAGCCCTATGGACAAGCGGCTCAAAGACCTCTACACCAACCTCGGCAAAGTGATCAGCAAGGATTTTTCCATCAGCAAAAGAGAAGACAGCGGCCCCACCCGTCAGGCCGTCGTATTAACCGAAGAAAAGGAACTCTCCCTTGCCACCGGCCTGCAGGCCGCCCGGACCAACGTCCTCTTCAACGGACCGGTCCGGTGCATCCTTGCCCAGTTCGGTCATGTAACAGACAGTCTGGACTCTCCCGCTCAGGGCCCCGCCCCTGCCCAGGACAAGGAGAGCGGCCGCCCGCAGGCAGACACACCCGCCCCCGGCCGGAAAACACCAGCCGGCTCAGCCGCAACCGAAACAGCAGATCAGGGCGGCAGCAAGGCGGCGCCAAACGCCAAGGCCCCGGCAGGCGGCAGACAGGAAACAGACTCCGCCGTCCCGTCCGCATCAACCGAGGGAAAGACCGATTCCCAAACCGAACTCTCTGAGAACGCCGGCTTCCTCCTCAACCGGCTGCGCAAGAACCAGGTCCACCTCAAAAAGTACCTGAAGAACAACAACATCACCTGCTACCGCGTTTACGACGCCGACATCCCCGAATACAACGCCGCGATCGACATCTACCAGAACCGCTGGGCCCACATCCAGGAGTACCAGGCCCCCCGGGAGATCCCCGAAGAAACAGCCCGCCGACGGCTGGAAGAAACCGTCGAAGTCACCAGGAAGCAATTCTCTCTCCAGAGCGAGGACATCTTCGTCAAACACCGAAGGAAAATGGACCGGAGGAGCCAGTACGAAAAACAGGCCGAAATCGGCGAGTTCCATACCGTCGAAGAGGGAGGACTCAAATTCCTCGTAAATTTCCGCGATTACCTCGACACCGGCATCTTCCTCGACCACAGAATCACCCGATCCATGATCAGGGAACTGGCATCCGGACTCAATTTTCTCAACCTCTTCTGCTACACCGGCACCGCCACCGTCTACGCCGCATCCGGCGGGACCGCCTACAGCACCTCCGTCGACACCTCCAACACCTATCTCGACTGGGCACGGCGCAACATGGATCTCAACGAACTCTCTTCCGACCGGCACCGCTTCATCCGGGCCGACGCCCTCTCCTGGCTTCAGCAGCCCGGCGAGAAATTCGACCTCATGTTCATCGACCCGCCGACCTTCTCCAACAACAAGAGCGAAGGGCGAATCTTCGACATCCAGAAAGACCACGTACTGCTTCTCCGCTTTGCCATGCAGCGCCTCAATCCCAACGGAGCAATCCTGTTCTCCACCAATTTCCGCAAATTTCAACCCGAGTTCAACTCGGTTCCCGGCAGCGAAGCAGAAGAAATCACCAAGAACACCATCCCCGAAGACTTCCACCGAAAGAAGAAAATCCACCGCAGTTTTCTGATCCGGAAAGCCGAAACCGAATAAACAGGCCGTACGATCAGGAGGGGGAGGCGAAACGCTCCCCCTTCGGGGCAGTCCCTCCCGCGCGCGACCCGGGCCGTGCCCGGCCGCCTCCCCCTCGCTCCGGCCCGGCTGCCTGCGTCCGCCTTCCGGCACAAAAGCCCTGCCTGCCTGTTCCCGGCCCGGTTGCGTACCACGCAGGCAGTCCCCGGGGGCCTTTCCCCGGCTCCGTCGCCTCCGCCGGGGCCCCCGGCCGGTCCTCCGCTACCCCCTCCAGTTGCGCGGCAGAAGAAAACGAAACCGGCAAAACTGGACGGCAGCATATCCGGATCATTACATTGAATACAGTAAATCCGCTCCCGGTTGCATACAGAGGGCAATCTATCACCACAATCGGGAGCAGCAATCAAGGAGATCCCATGTCAGAAACCCCATCTACCATGAAAAAACTCGGCAGCCAGGCCCCCGACTTTTCCCTTCCTTCCCGGAACGGAAAAACCGTGTCCCTCTCCGACTTCAAGGAAAAACCGGTGCTGGCGGTATTTATCTGCAACCACTGCCCCTATGTCCTTCACATCGCAAACCATTTTTCCGAACAGGCCAGGGAATATCAGGAGCGCGGTATCGCGGTAGTCGCCATCAGCGCCAACGATGTCGATCACTTTCCCCAGGATGCCCCGGACAAAATGACCGAATTCGCCTCCGAGTACAACTTCACCTTTCCCTACCTCTACGACGAGAGCCAGGATACGGCCAAGGCCTACCAAGCGGCCTGTACTCCTGATTTCTTTCTCTACGACGAGGAGCACAAACTCTTCTACCGGGGCCAATACGACTCGAGCAGGCCGGGAAACAAAACTCCCGTCACCGGAGAAGACCTGAACACGGCAGTAGATGCACTCCTGTCGGGCAAACCCGCCCCTGCCGAGCAAAAGCCATCCTCCGGCTGCAACATCAAGTGGAAACCCGGAAACGAACCCGGCTTTTTCAAAATCGGCTGACGCTATCAAACGCTACCGGTATTCTTCAAGGCGCAGTACCCGCATAGAACGCCTCAAAGAACTGTGCCATGCCCCCTCCGACGCAGATCTCATCGACAGGATCGAGGAACAGAGGGCGGAGCTGCTTCGGGGCACCGCTTCCCCCTCAGATCCCTCCCACCACACAGCCCGGCAGAAGGAGCAGCTTCATCTCAACGATCTTGTTCTCTCTCTCAGGATGGACCTGGCGCCGGCCTCACTGGATACCCTCCTCGACCTCCTGGTCGACAAGGCTCACATGCAGCAATCCTGCTTCTGCGCACCGGGAAAGCAGAACATTCTTGATATCGGGGCAAACGAAGGGTTTTACAGTCTTCTGTTGTGGCAGCAGAACCCGGAGGTTCGAATCCTCGCAGTAGAGCCTGCCTCCGCCGCCTTTGCGCTCCTGAAAGAGAATATCGAGCTCAATCGGGCCGCCCGGGAACAGTGGGCCGGCATACAGCCGGTCCAGAAAGCAGCCGGCAGCTTTTCGGGCACCACCGAGCTCGAGACCTATCCCGGGGTGAGCACCATCTCTTCCGGCCGCCTTTCCCTCCTCGAACAGGACTGGATCGACCCCGGCAGGATAGAAAAAGAGCAGGTCCGGTCGGTCACTCTCGACCGGCTGATCCGGCAGCAGAACTTCCAATCACTGGATCTTATGAAAATTGATGTAGAAGGAGGAGAACTCGAGGTTCTGCAAGGTGCGGAGCAAACCCTTGCCGTTACCAGCCGGATTATTATCGAATGGCATACAGAGGATCTGAAACAAGCGGTCGTCGAGCTGCTGCAAAGCCGGGGCTTCCGGCTTGTCCGAGCGGAGACCAACCGTTTCGGAGACCTGTATTTTGAAAAGACTGGTTCAAACCTGATATGATGTGACCTTCTGTCAAGCCCTATCGCTACTACCTCCTTGTGTTCCGAGGGGAGAAAGAGATAGAGGAATACATGCATCCGGCGATGTACAGACTGATATTCGCGGATTGGTTACCTGCAG